>JAIWNQ010000170.1 GCA_020216745.1 Candidatus Hydrogenedens sp. | reverse complement strand
TGCAAGTGTTAGCGACGAGGATTTAGATTTTAATGTCATTACCTCCTCCCGGATGTTGCACTGGGGTGGAAGTTCTATAACTCCGAAATTAGATGGGGAACCTATTGGCAGGATATTTGAGAAAGCCCGTTCTTTAGGGGTAAAAACATCTATTGATACGTGCTATGATGGCAAAGGAATTTGGTTACCTCACATTGAGCCTGCATTAAGGCACACAAATATAATCTTCTCCAGTTTAGAAGAAGCGCGCCATTATACTGGTAGGCAAGAGCCAGAGGATATAGCGGATTTTTATATGAGTTATGGAGTCGAGATTGCTGTAATTAAGATGGGAGAATACGGTGTTTTAGTTAAGAGTAAAGATGAACGAATTCAATTACCAGCCTATCCAGTTCCTGTTGTGGATACGACAGGTGCAGGAGATGCCTCGTGTGGGGGATTTTTGTTTGCATATCTTTCAGGTTATCCCTTGTTGGAATGTGCAAAAATGGCTAATGCTGTGGGAGCTTTAACAGTTCAAGTTATGGGTGGTGCAAACGGAGTCCAGTCTTTAGAACATGTTTTAACATTTATTAAGAGTATGGAGGAAAAAAATGAGTAATAAGTGGAAAATAATATTTGTATTTTTACTCATGATAGGCCTATCTTTTTCACTTTTGATGTCTTCTTATGCGTTTGACGCTAAAGATCAAGGGATAGAAAAAGCACCTTCTGCAAAAGAGGAACAAATGCAAAAACAAGAGAACATTGGTAATACCGAAGCTACAAAGCATGAAGAAAGAAATACACAAAAGAAAAGTGAAACAAAAAAGAAAGTTCCTGCTTTTTGGGTTTTAATCCCTGAGCAATAAACTGGAGATTTTAGTGTGACATTTCTTAAAGAAGATTTTTTTATAAAAAAAATTAATGGGGTTTTTATTATTGGTATATTTATTTTTGTTTTATGTGTTCAGTCATATTCACAGGCTGAAGCGACAAATCAAAAAACCGATGAAAAACAACAAACATTGGAACAGCAGTCTGATAATGGGAAACAGAATCCTTCCAAAAAACAAAAGGCGAAGAGAAATTTTAATAATCCTACCCCGCAAAAACCAGAAATAAAAGAAGCAGAACCTGTGGTTGGCACGATCATTCGTAGATATCCGCCGATGGAAAGGGTTCGTGCTCCAATGACGGGTAAACCTTCTATCAATCCTATGTTAGATATGAAACCTCGTTCTTTAAGGGATGCTTTTACACAACCATTAAGTTTAGGTTCAGAAGCGGAAGGTTTTGTCCCTCCTGATTGGAAGCAACCTTTTAAGGATGTTAAGGCGGACCGTATGCATAGGGAAATAGATACGAACACAACAGTTATGGAAGGGAATGTTCACCTTCGATTAGGGGAACTCCTTTTTGAATCAGACTATTTTTCATACGCAGGAGAGGCAGAGAAGGTTGAGGCATTGGGCAATGTCCGAATTACTCAAAAAGATGCTGTTTTACAAGCAGATAGGGTAATTTATCAAACCCCTTCAAAAGAGGATATTCGGTATAGTCCTTCCATCTTGAAGCCTGCTTTAACAGAAGAGGAATTGGCACAGAAAAGATTGACGGCTGGGAAAATTTATGCAGAATTTTTATCCATTAAAGACCCCTATAGAGATTTTTTCGCTGAGCGGATTGAGTATGATTTTTTGAAGCGAATAGGGGACATGAAAAATGCAAAGGGAGTTATTGGTCCCTTCTATTTTCAAGCAGGTTCACTACAATTAAAGGGAGAAAACACATTTACTGCGGAGGATGTCTGGCTTACAACATGTGACCATGACCCTCCACATTATCGTGTAAAGGTGAGACGGTTAGACGTTGAAGGAGGCAGATTAAAGCAAGCTGACTATCTTCGCCTACAAATAGGGAAAGTTACTACGCCATTATTTCTACCTGTTTGGGGAGGTGAAGGAGGTTTATTTGGTGGTTTTGATATTGATGCAGGGAGGGAATCGGAAATAGGTTCTTACTTAAATGTGGGTTATTTATATAAATTTAATGAAAATATTCAATTAGGTCCCCGAATGATGCCGACAGAGAAAGAAGGAGTAGGTTTTGGTGGTGACGTCTATTATGATTTCATGGAAACGCCTACCTCTTTTATGTACAGAACAAAAGGCGAAATTCATGGTTTATATACAACAGAAGAGCGTGGTTATATTCATTTGAAACATCGGTTCGAGCCAAGTGACGATTTAGTTGTATTAGGGCAAATAGAACATTGGGGAGATGAAGAGTTTTATAAAGACTTTTTCTATAAGACATATCGAGACCGAACAGAACCCCGTTCCTTTGTCAATCTAACTTATCGACAGCCAAATTATATTGCCACTGCAACAACGCGTGTTGGCACTCATGGCTGGGTTCATGAAACAGAACGGCTTCCAGAAGTAACATTTCATTGGTTAGAACAACCATTATTTTCAAATGTATACCTGTCCTTTGATATGTTTAATGCGTATAATCGTCGTGAACCATATGATTATGAGGCATTCCGTACGGTGAACATCGCTCGTTTAACGTATGATTTGAAGCCTTTGGGACCGATTAAGGTTACCCCTTTTACAGAAAGTCAAATAACATGGTATTCTGAACAAACAGAGCAGGATGATACTATTGGCGGATTATCCCAAAAATTTGGAGTAACATTACAATCGCGTTTAATTCGTGTTTATGATGGTTTCTTAGGTTTTTCCGCTTTTAAGCATCTTGTCTTACCTTCACTGACATTATCATACCGAACCCCGTCTGCATACAATATAGAGGATCGCTATTATTTCGACCCACTCGATACTGTTACAGGGCAAACACGTCTGGAAACAAAATTGGATAATATCTTTTATGGGAAGGATTCAGAGACACAGGAGGTGTGGCAAGTTGCAAGAATTACTCTTTATCAGGGAAATGATTTTTGGAATGAGTATCATAAGTCGGATGATTATGAGGTAGAAATGGATTTAAGACCACGTAAATGGTATGGCGTGCAGTTTGTAGGCGAAAAACATGTTTCAGAAGAAATTCCATGGTATCAACAGCTCAGAGGTATTGATAGATTATCTATACATGATTGGATGGATGAATGGTTATGGGAAAAGGAAGGAAACCATTTCTTCTGGGGAAATACCGATTTAATTTCAGGGGATTACACCCGTCTATTAGGATTGTTTTATTTCGATAATACTCTTGTTTCGGGGAGAACCAATGGACGAATCGGATTTATGCTTGCTGAGACGGAAGATGTTGTTTTCAATAGAGATGTTTTATATGGGTTAGGGTATCAGTTAACAGAGAAATGGTCCGTTGCCTTTGAACATATTTATGACCTTGAAAATGACCGACTTCGTAGGCAAACGTATGAACTCAGGCGTAATCTACATTGTTGGGATATTGGACTTCGTTGGACAGAAAGAGAACGGGGAACAGATATAAGCGTTGAATTTAGTCTAACAGCATTCCCAGGAACTCGAGTTCGTTTCTAAACTATTAAATCAAGAGAAAATTAATGATTTAGGATAAAGGTCCAAATATCCAACGAACGGTCCATTCTTTATCAATTGACCACGGACAACATCTACATTCGTACATAGAATAAAAAGAAACAACAAGAAACACTAAGTAAATACACCAGAACACAGCATTCTTCTTTTTGCCTTCTAAAAAAGGGAGACTGGCACCTATCAATATCGGCATAGAACCAACATGCCATCGGAACCCGTAAGATACCCCCCCATAATTATTGGTCGATAAAATATAGTAAAGATTAATAATAATAAAACTGAATATAAAAAAAAGCCAAGCCACTTTTATATCATTTGATATATGTTTCCATATACTTGGATAACAGGTACATAGCCCAAAAATAAGGACCGGATACAACAAGAAGATACCTTTAGCCCCTATCAAAATATTAAAAGCATAGAGCCATTTTGGATGATGTAATGCATCTGGTCCAGCAGGATGCCTCCAATAAGACGACTCAAAAAGAAATGGTTCGTGGCTAATTTGTACGGGGAGAATATTACCTGTAATAGAGTACATGATGATAAAATGCACTAATAAGATTGGCATTGCACCAATAGTAATTGGGATTAAAAGACGAGGAGGTTTTTTGTATAAAAGAAATAGAATTCCACTTGCTATATAAATCGTAAGAGGTAAGTCAATTGTGTAGACAAGAGAAGCGAAGAAACCGACAAGGAGCAAATAGTATTTTGGCACATTTGAATAATTATAAACCTTCCATACAAAGTAAATACCCATGATTAAAAATGCGGTAGCTGGAACGTGATTTGTAAAATGTGAAGATAATGCTGACCATTGTGTGCCAAAAAGGAGAGATAACAGTGAGCACATTCGTATTAAAGTGCCAGTTTTAATTTCATAGAGAAACTTCCAGAAACAGACACTGGCAAGGAAAAAAGGAATTATTACGTTGATAAAAATTAAAATTTGTGCAATAGGTTTTAGATGTTGTTGATTATCGAGGGAATACCCTGCCCTTTTTATAATTTGATATTCTAATGTCATCAATAGAGAGAGAATGGGAGGTTTGCTTGAAATAATTCCAAGTTTCCCCTGAACTTTATCGACAGTTTTATTCTCAAAAGGATTGGGAGGCAAAGCAGGAGGGCGATTGAGATACCATGTGTGATGGTACGTGAGTGCATATACTGTGGCGAGACGACTCGTTAAAGAATCCCCAAGGAATACAGTTTGTAAACCAGATATAGCCCATAACATACTACTAAGAATGATAAGGGCTTCTATAATTAACGATAAGAGCCTATCTCTTCCTCTGTTGAACACAGAAAAACCTCTTTAGAAAATCCATGAACGGATACGATTTAGCCAACCTTTTTTGGGTTCTTCTGGTTGTTCTTTTTGAATTTCCTCTTCTCTAAGTGGAACCCATTCATTATTTATTTTCTTTTCAGTCTTATCTGGAACAAACACAGAACCAATTTTTGTCCAGCGACCATTTCGAAGTTCATAGGTTAAAGTTTCTTTTCCGATACTCCTAATATAATTATTGTCTTCCTCCGCATCTCTATGATTTTTATGAAGTCGTGTGTAATACAGAGTTTTTTCAAGAACTATTTTGGCGATATAAGGTTTTGATTTTGAGTCTGTTTCTTGAAGTTGAATATCAAAAGGGGCATCGCTGTTAGAGTATACGGAATAGTTTTTCCAAAAATAGGGTCGTTTACGGTATACCTGATTTTTGTTTGTTGCAGAAGAGGATTTAATTTCGTTCTTTATAATTTCCTGAAGATCACTGAGGTAATCTTCTTTTGTCGGTGTTTTTATTGATTCCGAACTTGCCACGTCGTTCTTGGTGGATATATCAGGTTTATCACCTCGCCACCTTTTTATAGTAGAACATGAAGCAAGAAGAGCGACAGAAATTACAAGAGTAATAATAAGTTTAAAGTGTTTCATATCTTTACCTTTCTGTTTTTTTATTTATATTAATAATCTGCCTTAATTTCACTCATAAGAGATATGGACAACCGTCTTGGTTTCCCTTCAATAATTATTTTGGTATCTTCAAGTCGAACTCGTGATGATAATATTTGCTTTACTAAAAATCGTTCTTGAAGAAGGTCTCCCTCAGATACAGTCTGCTCCCTTAAATTACTTAATGTAAAAATGGCTTTTTTATTTTGAACATCTATTTGTCTCAAGGTCATTTTGTATGCCGATATTTCATCCATAACCTTGCGATATATCTCTTGTATCTTTGGGTCATAGTCAATTTTTATTACTTCAGATGCTATCCTTGACGCCTCTGTGAAATCATTTGGATTATAAGGGTCTTTTGTTAGTAAAAGTTCAATATGGTTAATTAATTTTTCTCTAACTTGATTTAATATGTTTTTATTTTCGTCAGATGGGGCTATTTCGTATGCTTTTAGTGCTTCTGCAAGAGCCATCTCAATGGGTTCTCCCTGTTCAAGCATGTTTAAAGCTTGATTTTGATAATCGGGGTAAGGTTTTGGCGTACCCTCTATTAAAAGTTTTGTTTTATGCCAAATTGAAGGACCGAAAAAGTAAAGCATAATTATAAATAGGACAATGATTGAAAAAGTAATAATCCATCGAACAGGATTAATTGTTGGTTTTTTTGTAGTTTTATGAGCATGATTTGTTTTTTTAGTAGTTTGTCGAGTCCCCCATAAGTTCCACATTGACGGAGGTTCTTCCTCAGGAGGTGTTTCCAAAAGTTCTTGTCTGAATTGTTCTATTGCCTCTAAAACTTCAGGAGACAACGTTTTCTCCGTCGGAGTTTCTCCCCCTAAATCTTCGATAGTAAATGTTTCTACTTCCTTTTTGGGGCGTCCTACTGTTTCCCCGCAAAATCTACAACGGATAGCCCATACGCTGATGGGCATACGACAGATTGGACAAAGCCGTAATTTATCTTTCGGGACTTGCGAATCATCACTCATTACTGAAACTCCGTTTTATTTTAAAGTATAATAAAATATCATCGCTCCACATACCAAAAAAGGATACTAAAAATATTTAAATTTTTTATTATTGTAAATAATATACCAAATTAACGTATATTTTTGTTGTAAAATTTACATGATTATTTCAAATGTAAAAAAAATAATATCAGAATTTGATTTGGTTTCCTCAGAAGAGAAGATATTGGTTGCTGTTTCTGGTGGTGCAGATTCAGTGGCTTTGCTTTATGCTCTCTTTGATTTAGGTTATCAATTGGAAGTGGCTCATTTTGACCATCAGACGCGACAGGGACAAAGTAAAAAAGATGCCGAATTTGTAGCACAACTCTCAAAAAAATTAGGACTTCCTTTTCACTTAAAATCGCGACCAGTAGAAGAAGAAGCCATTAGTTTTCGTCGTTCTTTTGAGGAATATGCACGAGAGGTTCGGTATCGTTTCTTATTAGATATCGCTCGGTTGAGAGGATGTCAAGTGATAGCTACAGGTCATCATGCAGATGACCAGGTAGAAACCGTCTTAATGCGAATGATACGAGGTACAACACCTTTGGGTTTGACAGGAATCCCAATTGTGCGGATTGAGGAAGGTATACGTATTATTAGACCCTTATATTATTGTAGTAAGGGGATGATAGAAACTTGGTTAAGGGATAGAGGTGTGGACTGGTGTATAGATGCGTCGAATTTTCAGAATGATTACTTCCGTAATAAAGTTCGAAATGTTTTGATACCTGAATTACGTACTTATAACCAAAAGATTAGAGATGCTATCTTGCATTTGATTGAATTACAACAATGTGAGAGTGAATATTTATCAAAACAAGCAGAACAAGCAATGCAGGTAATTATAACTTCCAGAAAAATTTCAAGGGCACGCTTTGCTGAGTTCCATGAAGCGATACGTAGACGCTGTCTTGTAATTCTACTCCAAAAAATGGGTATTGAATGCACATATGAACGTGTTATTTCTGCATCACAATTTATATTAACAGGTGGAACTGGGCAGAAGTTTGATTTAGGGCAGGGATACCTTCTATACAATGGTAAAGAATGGACAGAAATAGTATTGCAGAATTCACAAAAAAATGATAGGCAGATAGTACGCCTTAAAATACCAGGAGTTACTAAGGCATATGGCTTTTTATTTAATGCTCGTATTGTAATGTTGCCTAAAAATTACGATTGGAAATCATATTGTAAACCGAATCTTCAAGTATTTGATGCGGATGTATTATCTGATGGTGTCTGGGTACGAAAAAGGGAAAATGGAGATAAATTTATACCACTTGGTATGGCTAATAGTAGAAAATTGAGTGATTATTTCATCGATTTAGGTGTGCCTCTTCCAGAACGCGAACAAATTCCGATATTAGAAACTCCCCACGGTATTATATGGATTGTAGGTTATGCGCCAAGTGCAATTGCAGCGATTACAACACTAACCCGTAGAATACTTGAAATTGAGGTAACTCCATGCAACTCATCAGACCACCATTAATTTCTAAGGAAACGATACAAAAGCGGGTTATTGAACTTGCTAAGGAAATTCTTAACGATTGTAATTATGAGGAATTGCATGTAATAATCATATTGCGAGGTGCAATATTCTTTGCTGTAGATTTGCTTCGGAACCTTCCACCTGTAAATTCGATTGATTTTATAAAAGTATCGAGTTATACTGGAACACAAAGCTCAGGAAAGTTAGTTGTAGATATTTTGCCAACCGATGAAATCAGTCAACAACACATTTTGTTAGTGGAGGATATTTTTGATACAGGGTTAACAACGAGTTATATAAAGGAGTGGGTACAACAACAATCACCTAAATCGATAAAACTGTGTGTTCTGCTTGAGAAAGAGAAAGAACGAAATGGAGTAAATATTTCTCCTGATTATGTTGGTTTTCATATTGAGGATAAATTTGTGGTTGGTTATGGAATGGATTATAACGGACGGTTTCGAAATTTGTCGGATATATATGTGCTTGAAGTAACAGAATAAAACATAATGAAGATCAATTTATGTCTATGTTATTTGGTATAAATACTGGATTTGCTATAAATCGTTTTGTTGAACCTGAAGATTGGACAAGGATTGTCGCCGAAGAATTAGGACTATCTGTAGTTCAATTTACTGCAGATTTATTAAATCCGTGGTACCCAGAGAAAATTGTTTATCAACAGGCAGAAAAAATAAGAAATGCGTGTGAAAAATATAACATCTGGATACAGACAAGTTTTACTTCCCAATTTACACGGGTAAATCACCTATTACATCCAGATGATGATATTCGTAATGCATGGCTTGATTGGTTTAAGAGGTTTTTCAAACTTTCAGTTTTCCTTGGTGCGGAAGGTTCAGGAAGTCATTTCGGAATTTTAACAGTTCATGATAATGCAGATTCGAATATCAGGCAGAAAAGGATACATAAGGGAGTTGAATGTTGGCGGAATTTGTCTGAGTATGGAGCTGAGATAGGTTTGAAATATCTTCTTTGGGAACCAATGTCTATCTCGAGAGAAATAGGAGAGACCATCTCATCTGCAGAAGAAATCCAGAATCTGTGTAAAGTTAACTTTTCCATTCCTATGACGCTTTGTTTCGATGTAGACCATGGAGATGTTTCTTCTCCAAATCCAGATGATACAAATCCTTATGTTTGGATAGAACATTTTGGAGGTGAAATAAAAGTCCTCCATTTAAAACAGAGTCTTCAAGATAAAGGAGGACATTATCCTTTCACAGATGAGTATAACGTGAATGGAAAAATATTTCCTGAAAAAATAATATCAACTATAAAAAAGGCTGGAATAAATTCAATCTCTCTAATACTTGAAATCAGCCACCGAGAAAGATATCCGTTTGAACAGAGGGTACTTTCTGATCTAAAAAAATCGGTTGAGCATTGGAAACCATTTATCTAATATCTAATAGGTTAGCTTCTCGTAAAGGATTTTATTTTTTTTTATTATTTACTGTAAAATTTATGTATTAAGGATGTTGACTAAGTATTAAAAAACAAAATAGTGGAGATATGGCCGTAGAACTTCAGGGTTTAGAAATAGTTGCTGATGTTATTCGCAAAAACTATGACGTAGGTGAAGTGGGTTTGCCTCGGCCTTTAGAAGGGGCTCATCAAAGACGTCATCGAAAAATGGTAGTTGAAACGACCAAAGGTGTATTCCTTGCAAAAACGTATACAAGGGAACTCGTTGTTATCGACTCTTTAAATTTTCAACACCGTCTTTCCGACCATTTATTTATTAATGGTTTGCCAGTAGCCCGTATACAAAAAGCAAAGAGTGGTAAAGGTTATGTCGAGGTCGATGACTGGATTCTGGAATTACAAGAATTTGTCAAAGGTGAACCTATGACATTAAATTTGAATACCTTGGCTATTTCTGCCAAGGCACTGGGTATGTTTCATAAAGTGTGCTATGGCTTCCCAGCACCACCGCGGGATGTTAATATGTGGCGGTTTAGTGAGGTTCCAAAAA
>JAIWNQ010000169.1 GCA_020216745.1 Candidatus Hydrogenedens sp. | reverse complement strand
ATGTCTTTTTAAGTTTTTATAAACTGGCATGTAGAGAAAAAGATGAGGAAGCCCTCAGACCATATTACAAATATTTAGTTGAGTTTATCCAACGTTCTACACAAGAACTTTCTATCGAAAAGCGTTCAGAATTTGAAGTAGGGCTAATTCATGGAGATTGGCATGGGGCTAATCTTTTATTTTCAGGAAATAAATTGTTAGCCATTATTGACCTCGAGTTTGCGGGGTTAGGATGTTATTTAGAAGATATTTCCTATGCCATTTCCAATTTGTGTGTTCGAACAAGTATGAATGAAGAAAGACTAAGAATGCGAACGCTTATGTTATTGGAACATTATGAAAAAAGAAGAACCCTTTCTTATGCAGAATTGGTTGCACTGTTCTATGCGGTCGGTGTGAAGCATATTACCACTGTTTCTTACCAGTCTAAAAATAATCCAAATGTAGCAGGGTATACGCCATCCCAATGGATAGAACGATTGGCTTTTCAATGCCGTTGGCTTGAAGAACAATCACGAAAAGCACGTTGGGGAGAGAAACTTTAATTTGCAGATTTTAAGGGTAAGGTAGATAAATTGTTCCGTGTATAGTTGGATTAATGAATCCGTTTGTTATTTTCATTCTCCCACATATCAGCGTTGGTACCCATATATCTCTTTAATGGATAGGTAATCTCATTTAGCAATGCAAATACTTCGGGGTCAAGAGGTGTAAGTAGAGCCTTTATATTGCTCTCTAATTGTTGTTTTGACCTACATCCGACAATGATAGAAGAAACCCCTTTTTGCCAATGTAACCACGATAGGCTCAACGTTGCCATTGGAATTCTTAAATGCTCAGATAATGCGTGAATTGCTTGTATTGTTTCTAATGTGAGTCGTTCACAGCCTTCTTCACCGTGTCTGGTACCAGGACGATTCTTTGAAAAATGTCTTGTTCGTCTACGTAATATGGGAATATCCTCTACTTTTTGCCAACGTCCCGCCAGAAGCCCTTGCATAAGAGGCATATATACCAGAATCCCAATATTGTGTTTTATAGAATATGGAATAATCTCATATTCAGGGGCACGAAAAAGCAGGTTATATCCAATCTGATTGGAAATAGAAACACCACCACAATCAAACCAGTTCTGCAAATCCTCTTTACCAAAATTAGAAACGCCAATATAGCGGATTTTTCCTTGTTCTTTTAGTTTATTCATTGTTTCATAGACATCAGAAAAAGGAATGTCTTTGGGAGGCCAGTGGATTTGATAAAGGTCAATATAATCCGTGTTTAACCGCTTTAAACTATTTTCACATGACTGAATAAGCAAATCAGGATGACAATTTTGAGGACTTACTTTCGTAGCAATGATTACTTGTGAGCGTTTATGATTATTTAAGATTGTTCCCAACCTTATTTCTGATTCACCAGAGCCATACATCTCTGCAGTATCAAAAAGGTTAATTCCTTCCTCTATGGCATAGTTAACCACTTGCTCTGCTTCTTTTTCATTACTTTCCCCCCAAAAAGAAGCATCTCCGATTTGCCACGCTCCGAAAGCAATTACAGATACTTTTAGGTCCGAAGTTCCTAATGTTGTATATTCCATTTTTCAAACTTTCTTTTTCTTTATATTATATCCCAGAAGTTATTTTAAAAGTACTATCAACAATTTCATGGGCACAGTTTGCAATTTGATTGAGTTTGTCTATTTTCCCTTGAAGTCGCAAAATGAGTTCCTTTTGTGCCTGCTCTAATCGGTTCTCTTCTTCCGCTAATTTAAGGATTTGCTGATTCAATTCTGTATTTAGATTGTCAAAAAAAGACTGTAATGCCGAAATAAATTGGCTCTTTCTCGTTTCAACATTCTTTTTTAAGGATTCTTTAATTCCTTGAATAAGCGTTTTTTCGATATATTCACTTATTTTCTCAATTAATTTTTCTCTACGTATTTCATCTCCGCCAAAGGAGCGAGCAATTAAACCTAATAAAGCACCAAGAACCGTTCCTATTCCACCTAAAATATAAGCAGACAGATGAGGTATAATCGGTACCGCCATTCCTAACCAATCTGCCCATTGGAAGTTGCTTAGAAAACCTTCACCTATGATGGCACCTGTAACTCCTCCAAGAACCGCACCTCCTAAAAAGAAAAGGAAATAGGAAAAGGCAAGGCTTGCATCTATGGCTACAATTGCACCCTTTTCTAATTCAATTTTTGAATATGGTAACGATGTAAAATTATATCCTTTTTGAATTATATCTCTGGTGATATAACATTCGTATTCATCGATAACTCTGTTTATCTCAGTTGAGGTAGATTTTAAGAAGTTGTCTAAAATCTCGCCTAAGTATTGTTGTAACGGTAGGTATTTATTCTTCCGTGCTTTTGTTAAATTATCACCTGTGCATAACCATTGGCGAATAGGTTTGAAAATATCATTTTCTATGTTTTGTCTTGAGAATAATCTACTTATTAAATGTTCATATCCCTCATATTTATTTTCCCCTATAGTTCCACCAGCAGTTATTGTGTCAAATATCTGAATAATGTCGTTCATAAATTTCATATTCTCTTCGATTTGTTTTTGGAGTTGCTGTCGTTCTTTACGAATCCGTTCTAATCGTGGATTTTGTTGAGCCAATTGAATTTTTATTTCGAAAGGTTTAGCGTAGATATGTGCAATATCACGAATAAATCTACATACGGAGGTTAAAATTGCCCCTTCTCGATTTTCACGATATAAATAGTCAAGGAACCGTTCTTTAAAGGTGCCAAATGAACTACGTGTCATAAGATAATTTGCAATTTCTTCTGCAGGATTTAGAGTCTGTTCAAGTTGGCTCCTTATTTGATACGGAATATGAATCTTTTCATTTTTATCTATATCATTTAATGTAATTGTCCCACGACGTAATTGAGAGGCATACAATGCATATAACGCAGAGACGAAGAAAATCTCTGGATTATCAACAATTCCATCAATACACCGCAATAGGTCTTTTGCAGGACCACGACGTCCTTGTGGGTCTATCTCATCAGGATTGAGTTGGTCAGATTTATTAATAACAAAAAAGACCTTTCGTTGATATTCGCGAACTAATTTAGAGATAAAGTCACGGTTGTGTTCATTCCCAGCACTTTGACTGTCTAAGAGGCATATTACCAGATGGCAATTGGGGATTATGTCTTCAGTAATTTTTTTGTGAGTCTCTGTAATACTATGTACACCTGGTGAGTCAACGAGGGCTATATCTTCTTCGAAAGTTTTTTCGGGAATAACAACGATAACTTCATCTACTTTTTCTCTTAATATTTTTAATTTTGGGAATTCTTCATCTGCTGTGAGAGTCACAATAGCACTTAATGTCCTGTGAATATCCTCTGGATATGCTGTTTTATAAGTAATAACCCAAAAGTTATAAGAAGTATCTGGGGAAATATCGGCTTCTATACCCGTATATGAAAAGAATTCTCTTAATACTTGAATTGTCTCTGAAGGTATAGGAGATTGAGAACGTAAAATTAATTGCATGGTATCACCACTCATCACATGGGTAACCTTTGCTGTGCACTCTTCTAAAACCATCGGTAGATAGGTATCTCCAAAAAAAGCATTGATTAAAGTTGTTTTGCCGACGTTAAATTCACCTAAAAATACAACGCGGTATTTTCCATCTTTAAGTTCGCTTCGTTTGCCACGAATGCGGTTTATTTCTTGACTCTTATCACCTTCAAATTCAGGGTCATTCGTGAATTCTTCCAAAAGAGTTAGTGCTTCGAAAGCCCAAAGACGATTTTCCTGATGTTTTTTTATAGACATAAAATTCACTCCTTAAAAAATAATTCCTCAGACATTGAAAATAATAAGCATGATTTTACATTTTATTGTGTTTTTTATTCAATTGAAGCAGTTTAATCCATTCCAGATCGATAGAATTTCTTGACTATTTGGGAATAACATAAATGCTTTCAATGTAAAAGTAATTGCTTTATCACATTCACCTTGCTGTTCGTATGAATGGATTAAGTTTATATATGACTCCATTAATTGTTCATCTAAAATTATAGCATTGAGCCATTTCTCCCGAGCCTCTTCTTTCCTCCTTGAAAAGGACAATACAAGTCCTAAATTATTCCACGCATTTGCATACTCAGGGCATAACTTCAAAGCTTTATTATACTTTTCTTCTGCTTCGTCCCATTTTGATAATCCAACAAACACATTCCCTAATAGGAAAAAGACTTCACAATTCTCTGCCTCATATTTTAAGGCTGTTTCAAGTTGTTCTTGTGCTTGTTGATATAAGCCTAACGATGATAACAAGTTTCCATAATTTATCCGAGAAAGAACGTAATCAGGTTTGAGTTCAATAGCCTTCTTATATGCTTTTTGTGCTTCTGCGGTGTTGCCTGTTTGTTCGTATAGCCATCCTAAATTATTCCATGCTACGTATAGAGATGCATTCAATTTAACACTCTCTTTATATAAGCGTATTGCCTCATCTTTGTTTTCCATGAACTCCGCAATTCGGGCTAATTGAAAATAAACAATTGGATTTGTCGGTTGTAATTTTCTCAACTGTTCAAAATGTGCCTTTGCCTCATAATACTGGTATCGATTGAAATAAAGATGTGCAATGTTCGCATGTGCAAGAACAAAAGAAGGGTTAATAATTATTGCTTTTGCATAATGATATTTTGCCTTATCAAAGTCTCCGATTGTTTCAAACAAATATCCTAAAGCATTTTGTTCTAACGCAGTATTTAGAGGAGATGAAAAATTGTTAGTCAAGACATAAATACCTTCAGAAGGTCTACCTAAACGTGAAAGAGTAAGCGAATAGTTAATACGAGCAAAAATATTTTCTGGGTCTTCCTTGAGGGATTGTTTATAAAAATACTTTGCGGTTTTGTAATCCCCAGAGATGCTTGCTGAAACGCCCTGCCTAAAATTCCATACGGATAATGAAGGTTGGTAACCTGTAAGATTTATTCGAGTAATAAAAAGAGAGGAAAAGAAAATAAAGAGGAATGCCAGAATTCCCTTCCAGTTTTTTACTTTTAATAAATTTATAAATTCTGAAATTGCCCAACCACTGATAATAAACAGAAACACCATTATTGGTATACGATACCTGCCCGCTATAAAAAATGGAAGGACGGATAGAAAATAAATAAATGTAATTAGCGATGATAAAATCAATATTTGTAAAAAACTATTAGAGATATCAGGTTTGCCACGAAATAAACGATACACCATCAAACAGATACCAGTGATAAATAATGATAAATATATTGGAAAAGAAGGAAGATGCTTTAATATAAATGATGTTTGTTTATCCCACGCAGGTACAGTATCATTGGTTATTTCTATCGGACCCCAGAATAACAATATTTTTCTTAATGTTAAAATTATCCATTCTTTTGGATGGTGGATAATATATCGAAATGCAGTTTTGTAAAAATATCTATTGGCTTCTGAAAACTTTATAGATTCTTTTCCTAAACTTCGTGCTAAACCTCGAACAATTGCTGGATAGTCAAAGCAGGACCACTCATCACAACCAATCCAGGTTTGTAATTCTGGAATACGTGGCTCTGCACCATTTGCATTCGGATGATTACCAACATAGAAATTGAGACCACCATAAGATGAGATGAAAACAAAATCATGAGAAACCACATAATTACGGACAAAGCAAGGAACAATTGGGATGATAAGTCCTAACAAGAAAAGAATTATGCATGAACATAAATATCGATAAGCTTTATGAAAGCGAATATTTTTAAGTAGATATAAAAAGAAAATTGAAATAAGAAGTAAACCATTTGGTCGAAATAATGCAAGAAATCCTAAAACAAGTCCTATAAAAAAGGGGTATTTTCTTTTTTCAGGTTTCTGTATCCATGTTAACAGCAAATGAGACCAGACCAAAAGTAAGAACACAGCAAAAACTGGATATGTTAATTGTGCTTCAAAATATATAAATCCCCAAAAAGTAGCAACAAGGAGAGCAACAATGTTAGCAAGTAATTGATTTCCAAATCTTTTTACTAAGAACCAGGAAAGAATAATATTTAAGATCCCAAAAATAAACTGAACAATCCTTGGTGCCCAGGGGTTTATACCGAACAGGTAGTAAATAATGGCTAACAGATAGGGATATCCTGGCGGTCGACCATGTGGTGTAGTCCGAATTTCTGGGTCGTTAACGTACGGCGGAAGAGTCCAATCTCCAGTAACAAGGGCTTTTGCCCAATAATCGTTATATTGAGGGTCATATAGAGGACTTACAAACCACGGCTGAGAACGTGCTTCTTGAAGATAAAGAATGCGTAGTAGAATGCCTATAAATAATATAAATAATAATGCCCATGGACATTTTGAGATCTTGAATTTTGGCACTGGTTCCTTCCTTACAGTATTTCAACATGTTCACAGCCAGTTATTTTGTAGATGCTACAAAATCACTTTCAACGAACCCCGAAGGTTCACTCAGCTCTTTTGTTCCATAGGATAAACCTACAACCCCTCTTGCCGATGTATCTAATCCCAAGTAATTTAGATTAATTCGACCATTGAAGAATAATTCAACTTGGAAAGTATTTAATGCACCATTCCCTTCATTTTGGTACGTAGAAACGTTTTCGTAAGTTATTATTAATCTATTAGATAATTGTTTATACGAAACAGTCCCAGAATTTTTTGCATTAGAGGGAAAAATGGAAATCCTTGGATAGTAGAAATGGTAATCTAATTGTTTTTGAAGGTCTGTCGAAGTAGGTTGTTTTTTCTTGGGCTCTTCAAAACATATCCATCCATACCAAGAGATATAGATAGTATCATAGCTATTTCCATAAAAAAGGATTTTTTTCTCGTTATCAAGTTTTAAGGCAAGGGGTTTATTTAATGAGCCAAAATCAATGATGGTTGCATCAGTACTGTCTTCGGAAAATTTATCAATATTATTGACTGAAAATTTGTAAAAACTGATACTATCATCTGGCTTAAAAACGAGAGATGTATTTGTTAGGTCAACGTCACCTTCAAAAATCTCTGTAAAGTAATTTGGGGCTGTTGTTACTGTCAAACTACTTGTTGCAAAATAACTTTTTACATTTACCTTTGCCGTTGCATACTCCGGATAACTTTTATCTGGATTAGAAAAATTCCTATTTAGAAATAACTGGATAGATATTCTATCCCCTTTTGTTAGAACAGCCTCATTAGGAGTAATTTCTAACCATGGTTGTGTTGGATTGATTGTTACTACGATTTTGGAATTAATTAAATTTCTATGATAGATGTCAAAGGTTTTAATCTCTTCCTGAGTGTCAAAATGAATTGTTTTGGGAGTAATGCCAAAATAAAAATTACAACCCGAACAAATTACACAAAAAAGAAAAAGAATAAATAATCTTAATTTGAGCATATCCACTCTTTTTTCGTTAATTTTTAAGGAAACAAAAGAATTATAACAAAACACTTCTTGTTCGAAGACAATTTTATTTCTGATATTAAATACTTACTTATCCGTAAAATAGACTAATGATTCTTTTGTAAGTTGCACTTTATATAAAAAATCCATTTGACGAAGTGTAAGAGAATAATCAAATTCGTTTAGAGCAGATATAGCATCTATTGGTACGGAGACCTTGAAATTACATAGTACCGCACTGGATACGGTATGTAATACACAAATGTTTGCTACTGTTCCGACAATAACTAATTGATCTATTTTCAGAATTCTTAAGATATGTTCAAGTGGCGTCCCAAAAAAAGCATCATAGCGGAGCTTCTCAATGATGATATCATCTTCTTCTGGTTTTAATTCGTCAATTATTTGCCAACCCCAACTTCCTTTAATCACATGTTCACCCCAGATGGGAAACTCAACAGGGTCATTTTGAAAATGTGTGTCCTGTGTAAAGATAACCTTTACGCCTGATTGTCTTGCTTTATTAAGTAAACTATGAATTGGCTGAATAATATTTCTTGAATTAGCAGAAAATAACTTACCGTCAGGATGAACAAAGTCATTTTGCATATCTACTATAATTAAAGCACTTTTTGTAGGTGATAGATATACATGCTGAAGGTTATATTCTGTTGACATACCGTATACTCCCAATATCATAGAATAATTATGATGTAGAAATTTGTATATGGATGTCAACTTTAAGATTCTTTTTGGAATATTATGTCTTGCTGGTACCTATTGCCATTGCTTTAGGAACTTCGACAAGTTTGCCTGACCGAACATCATATATAAACCCGTAAATAGGTATGGTTTTGGGTACTAATGGATGGTTTCTTATTCTATGGACATCATCAATGACACTTTGTTCAAGATTCTCAAAAGTAAGCCAATTTATGTATTGTCCCTCATTGCTTCCATTATCCTTGGTGGGGTTTTGCCAATGTTTCCCATCAAAAACAGCTGTATCAAGGCTCTCCGATAGTAATTTATACATAACCTCATTTGTGAATAATTGCATCCCACAATCAGTATGATGAATAACAAACCACTCCTTTGTTCCTAACAATTTGTGAGAGATGATTAATGAACGGATAGCATCATCACTGGCTCTACCTCCTGCATTACGGATAATATGGGCATCTCCTTCTGTCAATCCAGCAAATTTTGCAGGGTCTAATCTTGCATCCATACATGTGAGAATTGCAAAATGTCGAGCAGGAGGTATTGCAAGTGTGCCTTTATCAAAATGCTCTGAATAATCTTTATTGGCTTTTAATACTTCATCGAGAATGGCACTCATTTCTAAACTCCTTTCTTTATCTGTTGAAAATTTCTTTTTGTAAACAATTTGAAATGACATTTTCTTTCCATAATTTTTTATGTTTTTAATATTTATTTCTGTGGTATAATCTACGAAATTTATATTTATTGGGTGGTAGGAGAATAAAGATGATACTGATTCTATCAATTGTTGGATTTGCATTGTTTTTAATTGCTTATGTTACCTACGGAAGTTTCCTTGTTCGTGTTTTTGAACTTGACAAAAATCGCAAGACACCATCAGAAGACCAATATGATGGTATTGACTACTGTCCAGCTCATCCATCTGTTTTGTTAGGACATCATTTTGCCTCTATCGCTGGTGCAGGACCAATTGTTGGACCTATTACTGCTGGGGGATGGTTCGGTTGGTTGCCAGTATACTTGTGGGTTGTTATAGGTTCAATTTTTATTGGAGGTGTCCACGATTTTGGTTCGTTAGTCGCATCAATCAGGCATCGTGGACTATCCATGGGGGAAGTGATTGACCAATGGGTTAGCCGAAAGGCAAAAATTTTATTCCTTTGTTTTACATGGCTTGCTCTTGTTTTAGTTATTGCTGTTTTTTTACAGCTATCAGCAGATACTTTTGCTCAGGACCCATCTGTGGCATTTTCTGGCACACTGTATATTTTGTTAGCATTAGTCTTTGGGCTTTTAGTATACCGTTTTCGTTTCCCATTGTTATATTGTTCTGTAGTGGCAATACCGCTTGTTCTGATTGCAGTTTGGATAGGAAAAGCAGAAATTATTCAACAAAATTTTCAGTTTTCGATGGAGACATGGAGGTGGATGTTAATTGGGTATGTATTTTTTGCCTCCATTTTGCCAGTTTGGCTTTTACTTCAGCCAAGGGATTATCTTGCCTCATATCTACTCTATTTTGCGGTTCTTATAGCAAGTATTGGCATTCTTTTTGGTGGGGCTTCATTTGAAATTTCACTGCCAATGTTTAAATCCTTTGCCCCTTCTGAAAATACATATCTATGGCCAGTGCTTTTTGTCACCGTTGCTTGTGGTGCAGTGTCAGGGTTTCATTGTATGGTTGCCAGTGGCACTACCTCCAAGCAAATACGCTGTGAGCCCGATGCGAAGGCAATAGGTTATGGTGCTATGTTATTAGAGGGATTTGTTGCAGTTATATCTCTGAGTTGCATTATGTTAGTAGGAAATATACCTGAAAAAGGTGGACCACTTGCTGTATTTG
>JAIWNQ010000168.1 GCA_020216745.1 Candidatus Hydrogenedens sp. | reverse complement strand
GAGAAGGGTTTGCAAAGTTTGCAAGTTTAGTTCATATCAATCCTTCCTTAGGGAAATCTTTAGGGTTGTTAGCAGTGAATTCCTTTATTTTGACCACATTAGATACTTCAACTCGGCTTGCGCGCTATCAATTACAAGAGCTAAGCAAGATGAAGTTAGACCGATTTACAGCAACTATTATTAGTATTGTTTGTGCTATAACTTTACTCTTTGTCCGTAGTGGTGATGTCCCAGCCTGGAAAATTATTTGGCCTGTGTTTGGAGCATCAAACCAATTAGTAGCTGGAATTGCGTTATTAGGGATTATGGTTTGGGTGGCTCGGGGGTTAGGAAAGAAATATCGATTTGTCCAAATTCCTATGGTTTTTATGCTTATCACAACAATTTCCGCATTACTTCTATTTATGTATAGTAATATTAAAAGTCATCAATATATTCTTGTTATCATTGCAGGTGTATTAATCTTACTTGCCGTATTGTTAATTTTAGAGGTACAACGTGTTTTTCATCGATTTAAAGATGAGAAGTCTAACATGTAATTGCGTTTTATATACACTTCAGAGCCAAATCTTCAAGTGCTTTCCCAATTATTTCTGGGTTGTTATATTTTTCTATCGTTTCACGGGCATTTCTACCTAATTTTTCGCGGAGTCTTGGATTTGTCATTAACGTTACTAATGAATTGGCAAATGAATCTTCATCGTTATTAGCAACGATTAAACCATTGAAACCATGTTTTATTCCATAGGCAGAACCTTCACAGCAAACTACAGATTTTGCACTTGCCATTCCATTGAGCAGTTTTATTGGATAGCCTGACCATGAAGTACGAGGTATTGCCATAATCGAATCTTCTTCTAATAACTTTTTTAGGGAATCAAATGTGCCAATATGAATAACCTCTGCATCAGGAATATTTATTTTTTCAAATGTCCCAATAACAAACCGAGTCCCTGGAATCGTTTCACGAACTCGTTTTACAACCTTAAATAAAAATTCAATATTTTGATATTTATCCAGATTTCCTGTGTAAAGAATAGAAGGAAGAGCTTCTTTTTTAATTTTGCTTACTGGGAAATAATCGATATCGATGGGTGGTGGAATAACTCTTATTTTTTCTTTTTTGCAACCTTTTAATATTAGGTTCCCTGCAAGTCGTTCATGAGGAACGATGATATAGTTTGCTCTTTTGGGAAAATTTTTGTCAAGAAAATTACCCAACACACCAAAAAAATTACCTTTAGAATTAAAATAGTAAGGAAGTTCATCACTCATTACATTATGCGCATGGTAAATAATGGGTCGTATCCCAGCCAGAAGTGATATAAGTAAACCTTCATAATTATGAGCAAATAATACTTGTAATTGATGTTTTTTACATACATCTTTTAATGTTTTTACCATGAGTAGGTCAAGACAAATTTTTTTCAATGAAGGTCCAGCCGATATTTTCTGCACCCCTGGTAAATTGGGACTTCGGTGGATAATAAAGTCGTCTGTAATTTGACCAACACCATGTCCATAGACAATAAGATGAATTTCATGCCCTCGTTTTTTTAACGTAAGAGCATTCTCACGGATAAATGCTTGAGACCCTTGAGGTACAGGGTAAGGACAACCTGCAACAAAACCTATTTTCATTGTTATTGCCAATATCCTATCGCTTTCATCTGCTGAATTAATAACCATTCCTCATACGGTGTTAAATTTTGTTCCTCATAATTATCAATGGGATAATCTTTGTCAGTCAACAAGGAACCTAACAAAGGTTTGCCATCTAAGGGAGGAGCAGGAACATTCATAACTGCACCTACAGTGGCTGAAATGTCTTCAATATTAGCTTTTTCATAAGGTATTTTTTCAGAGATGCAAAGAATGCCTTCTCTTTTATGATGTCCATTCATTCCTTGTTCTTTTCCACCTTGATATTGATTTGGAGATAAAACACGAGATATTTCCCCACCCTTTGACCGAACACAACATGGAACCGCACCACTATCGTTTTCCGCAATTTCTAATATAATATCAGGTGCTTTTTCAACAAAAGGACCTTTATAAATTTCTTCACGATAATAAGCGTTTTTTATAAATTCCCATTTTTTTAATTCTTTACATATATGATTTACGAAATCTAGATATTCCTCTTCTGGAATAGTGCCTTGAGGTTCTCGCTCTTTTAGATTGACACGGATTGAGGGGAAGTAATCTAATTCCTCAGAAAAAGCGGTCGTTCGTTCCCAATCTATTCCAGCAAAACGTGCGTTACTTTCTATTTCTTCAGCATATTTTTGTAATTTATGGAATAAATAACTTTGAAGTTTATATGGAAAAAGATGAAGTCCTAACTTTTTTATCAATGGCTCTCTATTTGAATAGAATTTAAGATAACCTTTCTGTGCAAGCCAGTTATTAATATGTATAATTGTTGTATCTGAGGCCTGAAAACCATGGTCAGAAACAAGCATTACAAGGCAATCGTTCTTTTCTGCCTCTTTTAATATTCGTCCTAACGTGTTGTCAAGGTGTTTATAAACGATTGGAATTGCTTCTTTAAAACCTTGTTGATGTCGTGGAGAATGGTCATCCCAAAACATCCAGAAATGATGACTTACCGTATCACTTTCGTTGAACACAGCAATAAACAAGTCCCAATCATAGTTGCGGAGTAGTTCTAAGATAATATGTTCTTTTCTTTTAATTCTGTCAATTAAAATATCAATTATTTTTTGATGCTTTTTCTTTCTAATAATAGTTTCGTTAATGCCTCCATAGCCCCAGTTTTTAACTATTGGATATAATTTTTCAGGATAAACCTGGTCGGGAGTTAATTTGCCGGGAAGTGGAGATATAAAACCGGAAACCATAATCCCATTGATTTCCTCGATTGGGTATGTTCCCGGAACCCCAGCCACAATAGCATTCTTACCTGCTCTGGAAATCCAGTTCCAAACCGCAGGAAATTTTCGAAAAGAGCCATTGGTAAACCGTATTTGATATGTTCCTTTTATTAGTTCTGTAAAATCAAAATACCCATGTGTACCCGGATTTACACCGGTAAAGCAAGATGTCCATGCAGGAATTGTTGCAAATGGAATTGTCGAAATTAAGTCTAAAAGACGTCCATTGTTTAAGAAGGATTTTAGAGAAGGAAGCCAACCTTCATCTAATCCCCTTTCAATTACTTTCCTTGTAGCACCATCCCACCCTATTACAATTACTTTTTTAGCCATTTTATTAAAAACTTTTAGTATGATTATTTGGAGTGTCCAAATATAATTATATCCGTAAAATAATCGGAGCTAAAATCCATGCCCACCCACCTATTCCAATACTTCCAACTATGCCTAAAAAAGATAACCAAAACATAAAATGATTAAGTACCATTAAAACAAAAGAAGAACTAAATGACAACTCTCGTTTTCGCATAAGCCACCAAGCACCTAATAACCAACCTATTATTGGAAACAGATTTAAAAAAGGTAGAAGGGAAATATCTGCAAGCCAATTAAGGAAGGAAAGAAGAGCAGTATCTCCAAAAGACTGAGCACGTGCACCTTGAAGTGATGTCCAGAATACAATTTGAAAAAACAGAGGCCAGAAAATTGCAAATGCTAAGGTCATTTCTAATGAAACCGAAAACCAGTTTTTATTGATAGCGATCATTAAGCCCCACCATCCAATAAATGGCATTCCCAGAGAGAGTAAAAATAACAGGAAACATAAAACCCGTTTCGTTTTTTGCCAGATAAGATAAATTACAGAAACCTTTTTAGGGGTTATCTGTGTAGCATGAGGCAGAGCACTTGCTTCTTCTGCCCAAACCATTATTTTTTCTTTTAGTACTTTAGCTTTCTCATCTCGATACCGTGCCCAAAGTTCGTCACATAGAAGCATGGCATCTGCAAAATTTCCCAATCGTGCAAGGCACATCGCTCTGCCATAAGCAACTTTTTTCTCCCCAGGGTTTTCATGTTCAAGTTCATTTAGAAGTTGTAGTGCCTCCGAATATTTTTTTTCTTCATATAGTTTTTCTGCCTCTTTTAGCTTTTGCTTGCTTGACAACATCGTATTAATTCATTTTCCTTCTTTATATATTATTCTTTGCTTGCTATTAGAGATTTTAATCGCTCTTTATTAGAAACAGGTAAAGAATTATATATTTTTTCTAATATCTCTTTTGCTTTTTCTGAGATACTGGTGTCTATTTGTCTCTTGTCTTTAATTTTTATCTCCAGTTGCGTCATAAATTCATTTATTTGATTATTTAATTTGCCTATTTCTATTTGTGTTGTTTCAGTGGGCTTTGGAATTTGAACATTATCGAGCCATAAAGGATTTATTTCCTGCTTTTGTTGTAGTGCATACGCTTGATAAATAGGGTCTTTTTCTAATACTTTCTGATATTTAGATTTGAAATAATTGTAAAGAGTATCCATACTTGCTTTTTGTATTTCTGGATTTTCATTTACTCTTTTTACGGTAGCAATTAATATTTTTTGTAACTCTTCTTCTCGGTTTTCTAATAGAGAATTAAAATGAATTGAAAACAATGTCTTTGGATTATTTTCGTTCATGCAATTCTTGAGTAAAAATAAGCGAAGTTCGGGTGTTTCTTGTTCTGCTCCCATGCAGTAGATAAGATAGTCTACTTCTGAAAATTTTTCGATAAGGATTCCATAGTATTCAAGCACATAAGCAATATTTTCTTCACATTTTAATGAAATTTCTTGTTCACTCCATTTTTTTGCTATCCCTTCCTTTTTAGCTGATTCGATTCCTTCTCGACAGGCTCTTAGGAGTTCTCTTGCATGTAAGTCTTTGAGAAGGTCAAAAGGGAATTTCTTTGATGAAACTCTTGATTTTCTCCATGATGGGTCTGTTTCTTTTTCCCTGAGTTCATCAAATTGTAGCATCAAGCCTTGAATATGTTCCCAATAATTACGAATTATTTGTTCTGATGGTAAAGCCGATGTGGTATTAGGCTGAAAAAAAGTTGCAAAAATTAGAACTACTGAAGCCCACATTTTTATTCTCTATATAAATTAAAAGTTTATTGTTTGTTTCTCTTTAAAGAAAACGATTAGAATTGTTTTTCAATATTTTATATAGATATATAAACAAATTACAATTAACAAAACAATACAAAGGAGATTCTAAGATGAAAATCAACCTTAAAAAAAGCATCTTAACACTGTTAACTATACTTTTCGTATTATGTGCTGAATCAACACACTCACAGGGATTATTTACACCATCACTTCCCAGTGGTTTAAAAGCGTACGCCCCTGATAGGTATTTTCAAGTAGTGCCACGAATTGTCCCAGCAGATAAGGAAACAACGATTCAGATCGTCTCAAGGTACGAGGCATTTCCTAAACCTTTGCATACATATCGATTTACATATATCCCTGTTGGTAGATATGCAACGCAGACAGGTTGGAAAAAAGCGGAAGCACAAGAAATAACTCCAGCAAACAATATTTTTACAATCACAAAATATTTTGAGGCAGAACAGGAACATGTTTTTAAGATAGAGGAAATAACACCAGACAATAAAGTAAAAGAAGTAGGCTCTTTTCATGTTTATTCGTTAAACCCTGACCTATTTACTCTTAGACCTTATAAAGGTGATTTTCACATGCATAGTTTCCGTTCAGATGGAAGAGAATCACCAGGATATGTAGCTGGTGCGTGTCGTCGGGTAGGCTTCGATTTTATGGGATTATCTGACCATCGTAATTATGCGGGGTCAATGGAAGCGATAAAAACATTCGAAGGGTTGCCTATAGATTTACGTCTTTACCCGTCTGAAGAAGTCCATCCACCAGATAATCCAGTACATTTTGTAAGTTTCGGAGCAAAAGAAGGTATAACTGAGTTGTATAAATTTGATGAAAAGATATATCGAGATGAAGTTCAATCTATTATGAATACCTTGGGTGATATGCCGTATGGTGTAGATAAATTCCAATATGCTTCTTGTTTATGGACATTCCAGAAAATTAGAGAAAGGGGTGGCTTAGGTATTTTTGCACATCCTTATTGGCGTCCAGGAAATACAAATTATATCGCAAACGCTTTGGTAGATTATTTGTTTGAAACGACTATTTTTGATGCGGTAGAACTCATAAGTGGCTTTGGTTGGGACGAACTACAAGAAGTTGACGTCAATAATCTTCAATTAGCCAAATATATAGAGGCAAAGTCTAAAGGTAAAAAAGTACCTATTGTCGGAATAAGTGATAGTCATAGTTGTGAGAACCATGATATGTTCGGCAGGTATTATACAATTTGTTTTTCCCCTTCGTTGGAACTTTCTGATTTAATTAATGCTATTAAAGAGGAAAAGGCTGTGGCTGTTGAAGCAGCAGGTGGAATGCTACCGAGACCATATGGACCATATCGTTTGGTTGCATACACACATTTCTTACTTCGGTATGTGTTGCCTCTACACGATGAAATGTGTTTTGAAGAAGGTCGACTTATGATTGAATACGCTGGAGGAAATAAAGATGTTGTTGAACAATTGAAGTTAATGAAAGGTCGTGTTCAACGTTATTACGATAAAATTTGGTCAAAATAAAGAAAGTTTATGTTTCATACGGAATTAAATTTTTGAGAGGAGATTCTTATGTTTGTTGGAATGTTGACAGCTCCTTTTGCAGATAAAGATTTAAATTATGTGATTGACTTTGCAGAAACAGCAAATATTACAGGACTTGAGGTTATGACGTACCCTGGTAGTTTGCATATAGACCCAACTAAGCTCGATATACAGAGAGTACGTTTAATTAGAGACAAATTGGATAACCGAAACCGAAAAATTACAGCACTTGCTTATTATGATGTTAATTTGACGAATCCAAAGAAATGTTCAAAAGTTCAGGAGGTGGCAAAGTGCGTAATAGATTCTGCAAAAAAATTAAATGTAGATATAGTGTGTATGTTAAGTGGGTTTCCGTCACCAGGGTTAAGTAAAGTCGAAACTATTAGGCAGGTTTTGCCTAAGGCGTTTAAGCCAATTCTTGCCCATGCTAAAAAATATAAAATTCGAATTGCCCTTGAAAATTGGTATCAAACAAATTTGCAAGGATTGGATACGTTTGAAGAATTGTTTAAAAACATTCCAGATGAAAATTTAGGGCTTAATTATGACCCGTCTCATTTAGTTCATCAAGAATGTGACTATTTGTTACCAGTTTGCGAATTTAAAAGCCGTATTTTTCATACTCACGCTAAAGATACCTTGATTGATTATACAAAAAAAGCAAGGGTAGGTATTTATGGTGAGGGATGGTGGAAATATGTTCTGCCAGGATTTGGTGTAATACGATGGGGCGAATATATAAGCCACTTAAAACATAATGGTTATGACGGCGTATTGAGTATTGAGTATGAAGATACCGCTCAGTCGATAGAGGAAGGCTTTGTCAAGTCTGCATGGCACTTAGAATCATTTTGTTAAGGTAAGAAAATGGAGAAGGAAAATATAGAAAATAACACAGAAGAGAAAATGTTTAACGACATTGATTCTAAACGAATGGAATTGTGGAAGAAAAGGATTGAAGTTGAAAATACATATAATCTTCGGGAAGGTGATGAACTTCAATATTTTGACTGGATAGGCTTCTTGAAAGCGAAAGCAATTTCACTATTCTTAAAATCAATTGGATTATACAACAGAGGACGATTGAACGCTACACGAATTTCGTTGAAACAAGTCAAATTCATTTACTCTGAACTCCCAAAAGAATTACATGGGTTTAAAATCTTATTTATCTCCGATTTACATTTGTCTCAAAATTATCAAGAATGGTTTATTTCAGGTTGCAGTCTTACGAAACAAATAAAAACACCTGTAGATTTGGTTCTTTTAGGGGGAGATTATCGCTACGGATATATGGGCTCAGAAGAATTTGTGCTTCCGATGCTTCGTGAATTATTAGAACCTGTGGAGTCAAGATATGGATTTTTTGGAGTTCTTGGAAATCATGACATCAGCACAATTAGGGATAAAATGGAAGATATTGGAATCAAAATTCTGGTAAACGAAGGGGTAAAAATTGAGCATCAAGGAATTCATATTTGGATTGCAGGTGTTGACGACCCACACAATTTTAACTGTGCAGATGTGTCTTTAGCACTTGCTGATGCTCCTAATGATGCTTTTTATATAATGCTTTCACACTCACCTGAGGTTATAGAGGAGAGTGCTCTTTGGGGAATCAATTTATACCTATGTGGGCATACACACGGAGGACAAATCGGTTTCCCATGGGTTGGTCCTTTATATTTTAATGCACGATGTAAAAGGAAATATGGATTAGGAAAATGGTCCTGTGCAAAGATGCAAGGCTATACAACCAGTGGGTTTGGGGTTACTGATGTCCCTGTAAGGTATAAAATTTATGGAGAAATTGTGATGATCACACTATTGAAACTACCTAATTTTGATGAATTAACAATAAGAAAGAATGAAATATAATTTACAAAAAAAATAGCCAGTTTCAAAAGTTATTATAATATCATTGTAAATATAAATTATTTTTTGAAATTAAATATTTGACATAAATATTAAATATATGTTAAGCTTAAAGCATAGAATTAATGTTATGAAGTTTTTTAGGGTAGAAAAAGTTATTTTTTTTGTTGAAAAAATTTGACTTTTGTATTTTAAATGTGTTATACGTAAAGAAAAGATAAGTTGGTGATAGAAAAAAACAATAAAGAAACATATAAAATTTAAGTAAGGAGAAAAAGTTATGTTAAAGAGAAATTTGTTAATGGTAGTCATAGGAATCCAACTTGTAATTTTAATGTCAGGCTGTACTCCAAAGATTGGTGTAAGTACAAAAACTATTGATTTTGGGAAAACAGATTCGGTAAAAACAATTCAAGTATGGAATGATAAGTTTATTGTACTTAAAAAGTTAGAATTCAAAATAGAAAATGACGAGGCCTCAAATATATGGATTTATGGAATTAATCCTGAACAAGATGTGTCTAAAAATAGAAGGGATAAAAGAGATATAACAATATTAGTTAGCCGTGAAGGTTTGGAAGAGGGCAAATCGTATGATGGCAAATTAACTATTAAGCAAGTAGATAGTAAAACGAAAAAAGAAGTTGCACCTGTAGAAATTTCTATAAAAATTTCAAAATAATTTTTTGAAAATGAAATATTTTGTTATATAAGATGGTATAATATATATAACGTTGGTTTTTAAAATTGAAATAAACAAATGAAAAATAAATAAGGAGACAGAATGATGATTAAAAGAAGTTTTTTAGGGCTTTTAGTAGTAACGATAAGTGTACTCCTATTAGCAGGATGTACCCCCAAAATTGGGGTAGACCCAAAAACTATTGATTTTGGTAACACAGACACAGAAAAAATACTTAAAGTTTGGAAAGACAGTTCTGTAAGTCTTACAAAACTAAAGTTTAAAGTTGAAAGTCCTGAGAAATGGATTGTAGGTATAATACCTCAACAGGATGAAAGCAAGAATAAGAAGGATATTAAGCAGATAAAAATAATAGCTTCTCGGGAAGGTTTGTCGGCTGGTGTTCATAGTGGAAAGATAGTTATTTATCAGATTGGTAGAGAAACGGCAAAAATTGAAATAAACGTATTTATTACCGTTGTATCGAAGCCAATAGAAGGTACACCCGAGGGTGTAGTTGAAGGTACACCAGAGGGTGTAGTTGAAGGTACGCCAGAAGGTATACCCGAAGGCATCCCAGAGGGAATTCCAGAGGGTGTAATTGAAGGTACGCCAGAAGGCATGCCCGAGGGTACCCCAGAGGGAATTCCAGAGGGTGTAATTGAAGGTACGCCCGAAGGCACGCCAGAGGGTACACCCGAAGGTACCCCCGAGGGTGAAGGAACTGTAGAGACGACAGTAGTGCCGTATGTGATAGGTAAAGAGTTAGATGAAGCTACATCAGAAATAGGAAGTTCATTGCTTGTGGTGGGAACAATAACAGAAGAGTGTAATGA
>JAIWNQ010000167.1 GCA_020216745.1 Candidatus Hydrogenedens sp. | reverse complement strand
CCCCTTCTGTTGTTCCTTCCGGAACCCCTTCTGTTGTTCCTTCCGGAACCCCTTCTGTTGTTCCTTCCGGAACCCCTTCTGTTGTTCCTTCCACTGTATTCGGATTTTCTTGTGTAGTGGAATTATTCACCTTACAATTCAATCCGGAAAATATAAATATGGATAGAAAAACAAATAAAACTGGTAAAAATAGACCTTTTTTGTAATTGATAAAAATTCTCATATAACTTCCTCATTTAATTAAATTTTTCACTTTACTAGAAGTAATTCTATGTAAAAAGTAATATCAGATTCAAATTTTACAAACGAGACTTATAAACAAACAATGAAAAAGTTTTAATGTAAGTCATACAAGTTATCTGTTTTTTTTCTACCCATTTTATACCAGATACTGACATACTGTAAATATTTTATAAGATTATTATCTAAGAATAAAAAAGAGAATAAGACAAACAATATTAAGAAGTTGAGAAAGAGAAAAATATGCCCGGAATTAAATACAGGACAAATGCCAAAACGACAGTGCAAATGTAAAAAATATGAAAGAGTCGAAGGAATCCCATAGGAGTAGCCCTTTCGAAGCGGTTACGATTAAGTACAAGGACAATATGAAAATGAAAAGCTAGAGGAATAATGTACAAAACATCACAACCATATAAATTAATTAAGATGTTAAATCCATTGTGAGAGTAGGTGGTATATGATATAAGATGAATATAGGACTAAGGATGGATACATAAGTAGAAGTATTACGGCCGTTCATCCTGCAGGTAAAACGAGGGAATATAATAAAATGTTAACGTTAGCATGGAGTAATCAAAGCAGAACAAGAGAAGCAAAAAAAAATTAAACCGATATAAATAAGGTAAGATAGGAATGTTAAAAATATGGAGCTAGGGTAAAGTAATTGCTGAAAAAAGACGAAAGTACTATTCTGGGCGATAGACCATGAATCTCAGTTTTTGTATGTTCCTTTAAATGACAACCAGAGCACGGAGAATACCACAGTATTTCTAGATCAGGGCAATATATCCACATTCGATACATACCGTGTTGACTGAAAATGACAAGGATTCAACAGATCGGTTCTGCCGTGCCGTGAGATGAAACAGCCATCCCTGAAATATATCTTCGACCATCACTATCAGGCAGGATGGAGAAAATATCTGATCACCGTCCCTATATGCTGAAGATTAATGGATTAGTCGAACAATTTAATGTTAGAATAGTATAGTAAAGATTCTTAAACAAAATTACTTTATAGATAGATTAAAAAACTCATAGGTATAATGAGCTAATATATTCATTAATTATAATTATGTTCACAAGCAAAGGATATTGAATGACCAAAAGTCCAGCAGAAAAACTCCGGGGAAGGTATAATAAAAACCTTCCCTTTATAAGCCGTCTTTTTATCCGTTAAATTATAATCTGTCAAAACTGGATAACTAATATAAATCTCAAATAGAATTAGTTCAGAGATCTTAGTATAAAGTAATCATAAAAAGAAGTAGGTGATTATGGAGAAAAAAGTATATTCTATCGTTTTTCCTGCTATTCTTTCTTTGCTTATGTTTCTTGTTACAACAAGTTCAAATGCACAGTTATCACAGGAAGATATTCAAAGGCTAAAAGAGGAGGCATTAATTAATAATTGGACGTTTGAGGTGGGAGAAACTTCTGCAACACAGAGAAGTTTAAATCAGCTAACTGGCTATATTCCCCCTGACCCTCAATATTTAGATGAATTACAACCTTACACAAATAAGCCCGTCATCCCGACAGAGAAATTACCCTCTCGTTGGGATTGGCGAGAAAAAACGCCAGGTGGGTTACCCCCTATAAGAGACCAAGGAGACTGTGGTTCATGTTGGGCTTTCGCTACAGTTGGAGCACTCGAATGTGCCATCAAGATTAAAGATGGTATAAATGTAGATTTATCCGAACAATGGCTAGTAGACTGTGCCACGGGCTTGTTCTGGTATGGCTGTGATGGGGGTATCTCCGCTCATGATTGGCATAAAGGAAGCAGGACGGATTCGTGTGGTGGATATGGTGCCGTCCTTGAAACCGATTATCCTTATGTGGGTTATGGTAGTAGTTGTCGTTGCCCCAAACCTCACTATTATACCATTAATGACTGGCATTATGTAGGACCCATGTTAGGGATACCCTCTCTTGATGCCCTCAAAACTGCTATATATCATTATGGACCTATTGTCGCATCCATGGAAGCCAAGGAATCTTTCTTAGCCTATAAAGGGGGGGTTTATAACGACAATATGGATTCAAAAGCCTTGCCCAATCACATGGTCGTAATTGTTGGTTGGGATGATAACTATGGCGGAGGCTCTTTTATTATCCGAAATTCATGGGGGCCCTCTTGGGGTGACAACGGCTATGGCTACATTGCGTATGGTTCCTCTCAAATTGGTTATGGAGCGGACTATATTGAGTATGGGACACCTACCGATTTATTATTGGTAACCCCTCAACAAAATTTACTCTTTTACTTGAGTTCCAACAATTTCATATCACCCTCCTCCATCGGAATTACTCTTGAAAATATAAGTGAATACAATATTAACTGGACATCAACAGTGGATGAAGGTATTACATTAAGTCCTTCATCGGGGACATTAAGCCCAGGTGAAATAAAAACAATTCAATTGACAGTTACCCAATGCCCTGCTCAATCAGGAACCTATACCAAAAACTTTTCTATTACCAATACCTCAACACAAGTTACTCAAAATTTCAGTGTCAAACTTAAAAAAGCTTATCCAGTACCTATCTCATTCCCATTAAATAGCGATCCTGGCTGGGAAAAAACAGGAAACTGGGCTTTTGGTAAACCTGCAGGCTTAGATGGTGACCCATCCTCAGGATATACAGGTCAATATGTCTATGGTTATAACTTGAATGGCACCTATGAAAATGATATGGGTGAAGAAACTTTAACTTCCCATCCAATAGATTGTTCTAATGCCCAAAATATTACACTATCTTTTTATCGTTGGTTAGGCATTGAATCATCTTCTTATGATCATGCACGGATTGATGTAAGTACAGACGGGACAACATGGACTACAATCTGGAACCACACATCAGGGACAATACAAGAAAATTCCTGGTCCTTAAAAACCTATAATATCTCCACTATTGCAGATCGTAAACCCATCTTACTCATCCGTTGGGTGATGGGTCCTACCGACTATAGCGATACCTACGCAGGTTGGAATATTGATGACATTTCCATATCAGGTGACTCTGTAAATGTTACAGTGCCCAATGTTGTAAACAAAACCTTACAAGAGGCAGTAAATACAATTACTTCTGCAGGTTTAACCCAAGGACAAACCAATTGGACTTGCAGTAATTCCGTGCCTGATGACTCGGTTATCTCGCAATCACCCCAGGCAGGGACATCCGTTCCCGCAGGGACACAAGTAAACCTGGTGGTATCGTCTGGATTCTGTCCGGTTATTGTCCCTAATGTATTGGGACTGGACTATACAGAAGCAGAAAATCAAATTATTTCCAGTGGATTAACTGTTGGAAATATTGAGTATTCTTGTAATGATACAATCCCAGCAAATGCGGTGGTCAATCAGACCCCATCTGCTGGGGTTGAAGTCCCCTATGGTTCCTCTATAGACCTAATTATATCCACAGGTCCTTGTCCTCCGGAAGGAAGCATGGAAGGCGAAGGTCTCTCTGAAGGAAGTGCAGATGGTGAAGGGATAATAGAAGGTTCCCCTGAAGGGGAGGGAAACTATGAAGGGGAAGGTATATTGGAAGGTCTTATCGAAGGGGAAGGCACTAATGAAGGCTCCTCTGAAGGGTTACCCGAAGGAGAAGGGACCTCTGAAGGTGAAGGTATGCAGGAAGGCGAAGGTACTATTGAGGGTGAAGGCATTATAGAAGGGACTTTCGAAGGAGAGGGGATAACTGAGGGAGAAGGGATATTGGAAGGGGTATTGGAAGGCGAAGGAAGTCCAGAAGGGGAAGGTACTATTGAGGGTGAAGGCACTAATGAAGGCTCTCCTGAAGGGGTAACCGAAGGAGAAGGAATACCTGAAGGGGGGGAAGGTATGCAGGAAGGTATTATTGAAGGGGAAGGTATGCAGGAAGGTGAAGGAAGCGTAGAAGGAACGGTAGAAGGTACTGCTGAAGGTAGTTCTGAAGGGGGTAACGAAGGGGTTTTAGAAGGAAATACAGAAGGGGAAGTTATATCTTCATATCATAGTGCGGATAAGAATAATGATAGTACGATAGATTTGAGTGAACTTCTCCGTGTTATTCAATTCTTTAATTTCGGTAGTTATCATTGTCAACAAGGCTCTGAAGATGGGTATGCCCCTGGCGAAGGGACAGATTATGGTTGCCCACCCCACACTTCCGATTACAAACCTCAAGATTGGAAAATTGACTTATCAGAACTCCTGCGACTTATTCAGTTCTTCAACTCAGGAGGCTATTATGCCTGTCCTGGTGTTGGAGAAGATGATTACTGCCCTAAAATATGAAAAAAAAAAATAAAGAAATTTTTGTTTTTCATAATTTTCATTTAAAAATTTTGGGGGAGAAAATTAAATGAATATGTTTAAATGTAAAAAGATAGTTTTATATTTATTTGTTTTTTCTGTTTTTATTCTTATTATTTCTATATTGTTCATCTACTATACAATTACCCATCGAACAAAAGGAGAATATTTTGATTTAGAGGGAATAAAAATTCATTATACAGATGAAGGGCATGGAGAACCTATCATTTTAATACATGGATTTGCGGTTAATGCTGACCTTAACTGGCGAAGACCCGGAATAATTGATTCCCTTAAACCTAACTTCCGAATTATTGCAGTTGATTTACGGGGTCATGGTCTTAGTTCCAAACCACACACTTCGGATGAATATGGAATAAAAATGGTTAAAGACATAATCAACTTAATGGACTATATAAAATTAGACAAAGCACATATTGTTGGTTACTCATTGGGAGGCTTTATTGCTATTAAATTAACTACACTTTATCCTGACCGAGTAATTAGTTTATCTCCTCTCGGTTCAGGCTGGGAACTACCAGAACGAAATCATTTCTTTTCAGCAATAGACAAACTAATCAAAAAATTAGAGAATAATTCAGGTATTGAACCTGTAAGTACACATCTTGATACGAGCAGAAGGAAACCTGGAATAGTCCATTCACTGTGGGTAAAAATATTAACACGGTTTTTTAATGACCCCAAAGCATTAATTGGTGTATTAAAGGGTGTTCCCGAACTCAAAGTGAATGAGGATGAAATAAAAAAGATTAACATTCCTACATGTATGGTTGTAGGAGAACATGACCCATTACGGAAAGGGGCAGAAAACCTAAAAAATGTCCTACCACAATCGGAATTAACCATTATAAAAGGAAAAGACCATATTACAGCACCTCTCTCATCGCAATTCAAAGAAACACTAAAACTTTTTCTACTTAAACATTCTACAAATCCTTAATACCTTTATGAAATTACATCTCCTTCTTTTTGTTCTTCTAATATCGGGGGTTCATTATCATTACCCTTCTTTGTTTTGAACCAGTCTAATATATACCTTTTAATCATACAAAGCCATGGTTTTAGATATTCAAGAGGAAGGCTGTTCAACATTGCGATAATCAGCATATAAATACATAGGACAAAGAGCATACACCCTAACCAATAATATGTTGGGAATTCCTGTTCCCACATGGTATAGAAGAAGTAGCCAGCCATAGCAGTGATATACAACCAGATAATTGCAATAGCACGGGGTATATAATCCGATTTAGGGGAGAAAAATAATAAAGGTACTGCTAACATGATGTAGTAATAATAAGTGGGTGAGACTAAAAAGAAACATGGGACAAAACCGAACACAAAACTTTCATAAGGAGAAAGTCGTCGTGATGCAATTAGGCATAGAATCAATACAATTGCCATTGTAACCCACCAACGTCGTGCTTGTTCCTTATATATAATACTTCGCGTATATGTCTTCCAAGGCGAAATAACCTTTTTCATAGCAGATGCAAAATCTAAATTCTCTGTATTTGAAGGCTTTGTCACTGGTTGTGGTTTTGATGGATTTGCAGAAGGTGGGTTCGTAGGTTGTTCGGATATTCCTGTCATGTAGGGACGTCCCAACAAGGCATTTCCAAAAATTTTAGCTACATCTTTTAGGGATTGCTTTAAATCTAAATTTTTCGGGTACTGTGCAATAAAAATATATTTATATCCGACACGCCATGGTGATATATCTTTGCTATGCCTACCTATTTTATCTGCGTAATCCCTCCACTGGTATAAGCCACCATAATAACAAAACGATGAGATAAATAAAATGGCTAATGTAGCGATAAAAGTTACAAAATAATGTACCCAATGACGCTCCATTCGATTAAAAAAATATCCCCATACACCTACCCAGAATAACAACATACCAAACAAAATAAGTGGAATTGTGATAATGAGGTGCACAAATATTGGGAGTGGCCAAGGAATTGTAAAACTTTCAAATAAACTCGATGGGAATTTTCGCAAGATAAGACTTATTATCAATGAGATAATAAAATTAACAATAAAAATAGACAGTAGAACTATACGTCTTTGTTTTTGGTCATAAAAACGAATTTTCAATTCGTCATATGCCACCCGCAATAATTTACAGAGGTCCCAAAACAAACGTGCCCCTGGCCCGAATAAAAACACGGCAGGAAATACACGAGAAAGAACAGAGTATGCTGTAAAAAAACCTGCCCATTTATAATGATTTAATTTTATCATACAGGCAGATAGAACCAGACACATTGCAAAATCAGTTCTCAAGTAAGCCCCTTTCATGTGTGAAAACCGCATCATATAGTGTGTTCCAATCAATATAAGCATAAACATCGCTGGGCGAAGTCCAAACGCATACAAAACAATTAATGTTGTAATTCCAATAAGCACCAAATCCAACGAAGCCAACATCAACATATGATTTCGATTCTCGGTAGAGATAGGATTACTTAAAAAACCTCCTACCAACATAGACCAAACAGGGGTTGCATTGTATCCTTTATCTCTCAGAACGTTGTTCCAACGACTTGTCGTTAGTTCTCGCTTAAAAAATCGAATATCTTTCAACCATTCTTCCCAACGTTCTGGCGAAAAACGGCTTTTATACTGGTCTCTATTTTTAAGAACTTCATCGACGGAAATATACATGCCATTGGCAAGATTACGAATGGTATTATCTGAATTGGAATACTTACGGTCTGTCTCATCATCCGCAATCAAACTGGCTGCATATAAACGGGTATAACCAATTTCTTTTGCATATTTAGAACCCATATAATAATGGTAAAACTCATAAGCATTAAAGAACGTCCCATACCGCCATTGTCCGAAACTATCAATATAATTACCGACCGCAAGAAAAGCACAAATACACAACATCGCCATTAACACACCCCGTATTACACCAGATAATGTAGCACCTACATACGAAATAATCCATTTTCGATTAAGTAATACTAAACCAATAATAATAAGAATTGTGGACGATGGTACTAAATATCTTAGGTCGTTTTGATTTGCGAATCTTTGGAGTTCCCAAAGAATGATTTGGAACAAAGAAGGAGAACTCTCCATAACAACCTCCATCTCAAAGTTTATGTTTCAAATAAAGAGTATGTTACTCTATTACAACGTCTCTTTTAAACCCCACTATCTTGTTATTTTTTAAAATATTTTCTTTTGCCAATTTACCAATTTTGATACCTATTTTATCACCTTGACTATTTCTTTCCCGAATCATGTTATCTTGTATTTCGTTGCCTTTAGTAAGTCCTTCAATTGATATTCCAACTCCTTTATCCGATTTCAAATTTTCTATAACATTCTCCCTAATTTTATTACCTGTTGCTGTAAATCGCTCTGATTCTTCCCGAAATAAAATACCATAATCAACAGAATTCACTATCTTATTTTTTTGAATTTGATTATCATTGTCCCTATGGCCTATTGATATACCGATACGGTTATTTTCCAGTCGGTTGTTCTCTGCAATTCCATTTTGTACACCCCAGCAGAAAAAGATTCCAATATCATTATTTTCTATTCGATTATTCGTTACTTTTGGTCTTTGTGAACCCGACCCTGGATGTAGACCTAACCCTGTATTGTCATGAGAAAAACAATTATCTACCACAACATCATGAACAATTTGCCAACTTATTCCATCGCCATTGTAGTTTCTTGCTTCTACATTTCGAATTGTAACCTCATTACAATCCTGTAGCCAGATACAACCTGCATAATTTCCATCTAAAAACAAATTATTTTCCTTATTACCATCCAAAACAAGATTTTCAATAACAATATCTTCAACGAATTCTCCGCTTATTAAAGGGAATAAGGTAGCGATTGTCGTTTCCTGTCCAAGCCAGACATTATCCCGTAATGCTTTATCTAATATTAACTTGTCATCCTCAATAGCGATAATAGTTCTCTTAATAACATCCATTCCCCCATGATGAGGATTTTTTGTCCGAATACATAAACCATCGCCAACCTTAAATTGTTCTGGATGTTTGACTGTTATACATTGCTCATACCAATCCGCATCTTCCGTAAACTCTGTTTCTATAGATGGTTCTTTTACAAAAATTGTAGATGACCCACTCCCAATAAGTTTAATATGACTTGTCAAATAAACAGCATTGGAAAACCGATAAATCCCCTGCAATATCTGAACTATTCCTCCTCCATATCTTGCCACAGAATCAATCCCCGCCTGAATAACTTTTTCCGTATTTCCACAAAAATCAGCATTACTACCTTCCTGCCCAATGACAACCCGATATTGTTGACGTTCAGAAGCCCCTTTTTGTTTATCACCTGATATATAAGAACCGCTGTTTGCATAAATACGATTATGTGGTGGTAGAAAAAAAATACTACCAGCGGTTATCATATCTCGCAACACTTCCCGTCGGGTCATCATATTCTTTATCCTGTAAACACACTATTTTTTAGATACATTGTTCCACTTATCACACATTAACTATCTTCTTTCAATGCGAGATAATGTGCTACACATGATTCCCCTAATGCTTCGAGGTTATATCCACCTTCTAAAACAGATACTACTTTACCACCCGCAATTCCTTTTATAGCACGGGTTAATTTTGCAAAATCTTCTTCCTCCAAGTTCTGACTTCCTAATGGGTCCTTACGATGTGCATCAAATCCAGCAGATATAATTAAAAATTCAGGGGCAAATCGTTTTAATTCTGGCAATATTAAATTTTCCATTGCAGAATGCCATAATTCTTCTGGCACACCTGGCATCATTTGCACATTTAAATTTGTATTGTTTTTCCCCCTCTCCTCAGGGAAACCTGTCCCAGGATAATGAGGGAATTGATGAATACTTACATAATAAACTCTATCATCATCATAAAAGGCTTTCTGTGTTCCGTTTCCATGATGGACATCAAAATCAAAGATGGCAACTCGCTTTAATCCTGCCACATCTGTTAACCATCGTGCTGCTATTGCCACATTGTTAAACAAGCAAAAACCCATTGCCCGATTATGTTCTGCATGGTGTCCTGGTGGTCTCATGATTTCAAACACACAATCGTAGGTTCCTTCTAACACAGCCTTACAAGCAGAGATAGCACCTCCAACTGCCAACAATGCGGACTCCCATGACGCTTCCCCCATTACAGTATCTGGGTCAGGATATTCAAGATTTCCTTTACACGTTTTCTCAATAGTATCTACATGGTGTGCGGTATGAATTCTCAATAGATCTTCTCGTTTTGCAGGTTCTATGTCCAATATTGGTGGGTCTATATTATATTTTTCAAAAGATTCTAAAATAGCCTCAAGTCTTGCTGGACTTTCTGGATGGAAAGGACCTGTATCATGGCGAAGTGCTTCCTCCCGAAAAATGATTGCGGTTCTGCTCATTCCACATACCTTATCATTACTAATTATTAATTACTAATTGATAATATCTATAAATAATTACTATGAACAAAATACATCAGTTTTTATGAGCCACCTTGTGCTATACGTGCAACTAAATTCATAACTTTTGCTCGATA
>JAIWNQ010000166.1 GCA_020216745.1 Candidatus Hydrogenedens sp. | reverse complement strand
ATAATAAAACATAACTGGGTTCTGCTCGTAAACTTTTAATGACGGGGTCAAATAATTTAACGCTTCCGCTCTCACTTTGCGAGCCATTAAACCTATCGGAGCCTTTCTTGCATCAGCCCGTTCTAATACTAACAAGTATTCGCGGTCTTCCAATCCATCTCTTATGCATTCCAAACGAATTGATGGTACTGGCGGTTCTATAAGAGGCTCAGAAGATGGTTGTTTTCTTGGTGGATATAGTAAACGTCCATCACCATTACCCCAACGTTGACCTCCATCACCGATAGACATCGCCTCTTCCCATGGATTTTGTGCCCAATATGTTATGGACCAGAAGAGGTCACCTTCTAAATTATATTTGTCCAATTGCCAATAACGAATGCGGTGATTAATTGCTGGATGGTCAACAAAGTTATTTGCATAAGGGGCACGAGGTGCAGTACAGACATACCACCAGATTGTTTCGCCTAATTCCTGTCTCCATCGAGCACGGGTCTCATCATACATATTAAAAATAGGCACCCAAAGATTCACAACATCCCAGAAATACGGAGCTGGTGCTGGCTCTTGATTGCAGGTTAACAATCGACGTATATCTGGACACGCCTTATAAAGCAATTCCATTCCTTGTTTTACACTTGCATAATCAGCGGGCGCTGGTTCATCAACCCAATACCAGTACGCTTTATGTAACCACCCTTTCTCTCTCAGATGTTCTTGCACCTGTTGGTAAATAGAGGCAAATAAACGATTATACTCTTCTGAATAACGGGGAGCGCCATTAAGTTCATTTGGAAGCCCTCCGACATTAAAAGCATTAAAGTGATACTGATTTAAATATTTTTCCATTGCTTTATCAAATTCCGTAAAGTCGACAATAGCCTCGGGGGGTGTTCCTTCAAATTTCCATGTAATCGGTCCATATGCATGTGGAGTATAAGGGGAAATGCGATACTCCATGCATGTTTTCATATATAGGTCAAAGACTTCACGTTTTTGTTCATCGTTCAAGGGACCATGCCATGAATAACCTGGCGAAACACCGTATGCAGTTTCTGTGCTTGTATCGACAGGGAGAGTATAATTTACTACGTTGACTTTGTAGGGTATTTCTAAATTCAACTCATTCGATTTTAGTTGTAAAGACCCTTCATAAATTCCTGGTGGTTGTCCTTTGCCAACATATAATCTGACCCATAATACGATATTACCATCGGTTCTACCTTTAACATAATCCTGAACGGGGACAATTGGGTCTGGATAATCTGTCAATTCTCCATAATAATCAGACACTACTGTAATAGGGACATAATCAACTTCAAATATCTTAAACTGTCCTGCTGGTAAAGTATATCCATCTTGCGTCTTTCCATCAGTGACATTCACCTTTATTGAGGAGATAGGGCTCTTCGGAGTAATAACAACTTGAAAGGCCTCATATTCATTCTTCGCTATATCTAAAGGTAAATACTCTAAAGAACAATCTGGAGTAGGTTCGTTCTTTCCTACTTTTTCTATAGATGGAGCAAACCAAACAGTAGCGGTTTCCTTATCAGCCACTTTTGCTTTTAATGAAGATAGCCGTTGAATTCTTCTCAAACGTTCCTCAGGAGAAATTTCCCCTTTCACCTGATGGACAGGGGTTAACATAAGTCTCTGGCTGTAGGATTGGAAAAGCCATTCTGAAAATGGGAAGGTGCCTGACTCCAATGCATTTGAATATCTATTCCTTAAATTCTTCTCAATTTGTTCTAATGCATTAATTTCTTGAATTTCCTTCGTTTCAAATCGATACCCTTCATCTTTCAGCATATACCACTGATATCCTAATCCTGGCGAGGGTAATAATACCCGTATCCAGATAGGGCTTAAATCGGTTCGTAATACAGCATATTTACCCGAATCTAATTCTTGAATCCCTCCTGAAACAGGTTCTAACACTGGGGTATATTGAGAACTTTTTAATATGGCTTCATCTTTTAGTGTCCTCTGTCGGCTATCATATAGGAGTTCGATCTGACGTGGTTTTATATCATCGTTTACCTGTCCAAAATTAATGATGACAGTTGGTTGTCCATGATAATAGAAACTTTGCTTTTCAAAGGTCGTTCCATCTGGCAATGAAAATTTTCCTTCTAAACGATATGGTCCTTCAGGAAGTCCTTCAAGTGAAAAAGTTACAGATTGCCCCAAATTTGCTGAATTTTTCTGTACAGACTCACCATTAGCATTTAGTAATTGCAATGTGTATTGAATGGGTGGGTCTAATAAGCGATATTTAGAGTGTCGAGCCATCCATGCTCTCAGTGAATTATTTTCTAACACATAAGTAATATCTGCACGTAAGTCTGGAAGATCTTTCAATTTCTTCAATACCTCTTCTTTATTAACTACCCGTGCATAAAATCCCCAATTTCCAAATCCCTGGTCTACTTTTATTAATAACGGATTTAATCCTGACTTTAATGATACTTCAAAACAATCGTCATCAATCATCGCACCTCTCGGACAATGATTATCCCAAATCCGTTCTCCATTCAGCCAGACACGAACGCCATCATTGCTACCAATACCTAAAATTACTTCTTTATCCATATCGCTCTTTAAGTAACAAAATGCATAAGCGACTTTACCTCCCTGATTATCTTCAAAGATGTTATTAAAATTAATATAGTCCTCTGGTGATGTATATTTTTTCCATACACGTGTTATACCATCACCAGGGTCAATACTCATCCCTTCCTCAGGGGTTATATTGTTTTCACCTCCAGCCTTAGCGAGATAATCAATGTAAAACCCTAATGTAGTTTCATCATGACGGAATTCTACAACCCCTTCCTTTAGTGGATTCGGGAATGTCCCACAAACGAGCCATTCTTTGATAAATACACCTTCTTGGACAGGAAAAACAGGTGCAGTTTCAGCAAAAATAACATCTGTTAACATACAAATTACAAGAAAGAACATTGTAAATAAGAAAGGTCTTTTCATTTATTATCTCCTTATATTGGGTTTCTATTTGATAGAATAAACATAAAAAAAGAGTACACTACTTTTCAAATAGTGTACTCCAAATATTACCAATTAATAAAATAACAGGTTATAAATTAGGACCTGCTTCTAACACTGCATTATCTGCCTGAGCTTTAAATCGCTCAAAATTTTTCATAAACAAGCCAACAAGATGTTTCATTTTTTGCTGGTATGCATTTTTATCCTGCCATGTATGTTCTGGAATTAATACCCGTTGGTCTTCTAAACCTTCGATGGCTTCGGGTACCATTAAATTCAATTTGTCTAATTTTATAAACTTTGCATTCTTCAATTTGCCTTCTAATACGGCTGATAAAATTGAGCGGGTCAGTTCAATGGACATGCGTTTCCCAACTCCATAAGGACCACCCGACCAGCCTGTATTAATCAACCAGCAATCCGCACTATGTTTTTTCATCTTATCTGCTAATAAACGAGCATACACCCACGGACTACGAATCATAAATGGTGCCCCAAAACAGGTGGAGAAAGTTGCTTGTGGTTCAACAATATTTACTTCTGTTCCTGCCAGTTTTGCTGTATAACCAGAGAGGAAATGATACATAGCCCCTTCTGGGGTTAACTTAGCAACTGGGGGCAAAATCCCGAAGGCATCTGCAGTTAATAGAAATATATTTTTTGGGTGTCCAGCTTTACCACTAAGGACAACATTCGGGATGAACTCCACAGGATAAGTCGTCCGTGTATTTTCTGTAATACTACCATCATCAAAATCAATTTCACGTGTTGATGGGTCATAAACAACATTTTCTGCAATAGAACCAAAACGAATAGCACTATAAATTAACGGTTCTGATTCTTTCCTTAACTTAATTATCTTTGCGTAACATCCTCCTTCAAAGTTAAAAATGCCATCTTCACTCCAGCCGTGTTCATCATCTCCGATAAGATACCGAGCTGGGTCTGCTGATAGAGTTGTTTTTCCTGTTCCAGAAAGGCCAAAGAATATAGCACTATCACCATCTTTTCCAACATTAGCGGAACAATGCATTGGCATCACATTTTGTTCTGGCATAATAAAATTCATTACAGTGAAAATACTCTTCTTTATCTCTCCGCCATAGTCTGAACCGCAAATCAGGATGTTTTTTTCTTTAAGATTAAGAATAATCGCTGTATCTGTCTTAACCTTATCTTTCTCCCCTTCTAACTTCAAACCGCCACAAGCAAAGACACAGAAGTTCGGTTCCCCAAAATGTTCCAATTGCTCTGGTGTAGGTCTCAAAAACAATGTTCGTGCAAATAAAGCATGCCATGCCTTTTCTGCTATCACACGAACTTTGATTCGATACCTTTCATCCGCCCCAACAAAACCATCAAAAACGTATACATCTTTATCTTTTAAAAAGCCTCGTATCCTGTCATATATATGATTATAAACTTCTTCTGTAGTGGGTAGATTTACTTTGTTCCAGTCAACAGCATCTTTTGAATATTCATCTTGCACAACGAAACGGTCTTCTGGTGATCTACCTGTTCGTTTGCCAGTTCTAACTAATAAAGTCCCATTGGCTCCTAATTTTCCTTCACCTTTTTGAAGTGAAATTTCATAAAGTTCTGGGATACTCAAATTCCTAAAAATATTTTTGCATAAAATTTGTTTTTGATTAAACCATGCTCTTAAATCCATAGATTTTCTCCTTATAGTATTTGTCACTATTATTAATTATATTTTTGTTTTATTTTTTTATTAAATGTTTATTAATTATATTAAGCCTCAAACTAAAATTGTAGTTTTTTATCATAAACAGTATTTAAAATGCAATTTTTAAAGAATTAAATCCCCACAATAATTTTTCTAAGTAGCCAGACAAGCAACAACGCAATAATAGGAGCCCAATTGAAAGGACCTATATAAGGAAGGTTTTTTCTTATGATCTGGATAATGGGTTCGACAATTTTCACAATCCAGAGCCCCCATCTTCGTTGTCTCAAGTCAAAATCAATATACGGACCCAACCAAACAGCTAAAATTGCAAGCATATATAATGTAAATAAGGTATATATTAAATCGCGAAGAAACAAGTCTTATTCCCCTTGATTAAATTGAAATGTATCTACAACTTCATAAATTGCACCATTTGGATTTAAGATGCTTTTAAATAGTGTGATTTGATTTACAACAAATTCAGGTGTTGATTGTATTTTAACATTTTTCCATGTATTAGATATAAATGGAGAAGGTGTTCGAACTCTACCTACTGTAATGTGAGGATGAAATCTTTGTTTTTCTAGAGGTAAGCCAATTATTTGTGCTTCCTGCTCAACTCTCCTCTGCAATAAACTTAAGTCTCCTTTTACAACATCTAAGCCGACCCATAATACCCTTGGCTCCCTCCATGATGGGAAAACACCTGAAGTACCCAATCTAAATGTTATGGGGGCAAATTGAATTGAAACCTTTTTAAGATTTGACCTTAATTTTTCACTCATACTAAGGGTTATCCCTCCTAAAAATCGCAATGTTAAATGCATATTCTCAGGGGGAACCCATTTCACTAATGATTTAAGCGAACCTAAAACAGGTTTTGTGCTACTCCAAACAATATCCCTAACTTCGGCAGGAAGTTCAATTGCAACAAAAGCACGATATGATTCTTCGCTCATAATTTTGTCCTTATGACCTGTCTGACAAGCCCGACCTATCTGACTTATTAACTTTGCTGGTTCTTTGTTTTAATTCAAACCACTGATTATCATCAGCACAAACTGGCGGAATACCTATATCTGCTATAACCAACTCTCCGAGATAATCTTTTGCAGAAGGGTTCTTAAATCCAATTTTAGGATATTGGAATGTGACTGTTTTTCGTGCACGAACACAAACACCGCAAATTTCTCCCGTATCTGCATTCATACCTGAAGGCAAGTCTACAGAAATAATATTACTTAGCCTATTCATATTTTCTATAGCAGTCCGCAAAAGTCCCGTTACTTCTCCTTTCGTCCCTGTGCCTAATAGGGCATCTACACATGTTTCGGTTTTGGCAATTTGATGTATACTTTGTTGGACATCTACATCACTTAAACATGCAATCATTTTCCCGCCCAACCGCAAATATACCTTCATAAAAATTTCCGCATCACCACGTATATTGGAAGGGTCTGTTAGTAAAAGCACTTTTACATCCCATCCAGCCACCAATGCTAATCTTGCTACTACAAAGCCATCTCCACCATTATTTCCTTTACCGCATATCACCGTCACAGGTCCTGGTTCCAATTCTCTAAACACGGCATTACCAGCGTTATTCATTAGAACAACACCAGGGATACCCAATTCTTCAATACAGCGTCTATCTGCTTCGCGCATTTGCTGGACAGTAAGATATTGCATTGATACAGTTATACCTCCATAGCCATAATATTATGTTTATTAGAAGCGAATCCGAACCCTATAAGAGACTTTTTCGGAACCTTCTGTTTTTACTGGCAAATGGAAAATAATAGTAAAAGCATCTTTCTTCTCATAATCCATAGAGGACTTGACTATTTGCCAATCGCCCATCATCGGCTCCACAATATCTACTGTAATATCATTTTTCTTGTGATTTCTTATAGTAATTTCAAATTCACATTCTACAACATTAGGACCTAATTTCTGAAAATCTGTCTGGGTTCTTTCTCCAATTATATCAAACGCTTTCCCTAACCGTAACCGTACTTCCTCATCTTTGGGTGTATGCTTAATACGGTCTTCACCTGCAAACTGTAACATTCCTTCGCTATCTTCTTGATATACCCGGATAATCCCTTCGGGTAAGGGAAAACCTAATTGATTATTTTCTGTGTTCTTAAAGAGTAAAAAAGCATCAATATTTTCATTTCGTATAGGGTTGATTTGACTGTTATAGAACGCAGTATTGCCACGATATTCGTAAATTTTATTTGCCTTGACACCATTGGCAGATAACAGACTTACCTGCTTTGATTGATTTTGTTTAATTGTTGTCCTTCGGGGCACAGTATAGAGGTGATATTCTGCAAACGATTCCTCACGAACCTCCATAGACTTTGCCGCACCTACCATTATACGGTCCATCACAGGAGCGGGCGCCTGGACAGGAACAATATTTACTTCTCCTGCTACCAATTTTAGTTTTGCGTTTTGATAAGTAGCCCCGGAATTATTGTTTAGCGTTATCCAGCCTTCTAAATCCATTTGATTTTTAGGTTCATCATAAACAAGTACATAATCGGCCTTCCATGAGATACCTGAGGTTAAATAAGTAGCTTCTAATTCCTGGTCTTCAAGGTCGTTATCTAACATCCACACTAAGGTGGGCTTCGCAATCAGTTCTGTTGGAAGTTCGGGCAGTACGACATTCCCTGGATGTCCTAAGTAAATCTGATTTTCTACCTGAAATACAGGTGATTCATTCACACTTAACAGTTTTGCGGTAACTTCATAAAAATCCATATCTTTGTTTTTATTCACCAACTTAACCTCTTTACCTACATACTTCTCCATTAATTTGGATGGGCTAATCAAATCATATTCATAATTTTGTTCGAGAATACGAAGACTTCCTGCTTTTGTTAAAGACTTCATACTAACCGTTTCGGGAATGATTCGCTCTGGCACACCCATAAATTTCAAATAACTCTCCCCTTCTGGTAACTTAACCTTTCGCTTCTCGCGTACCAAAGCACGGTCATTGTTATATATTGTAACAGCCACATCCGTCTGGTCTTGAAGGGTTGTCTCTGATTGCTTTACTTCGGATATTTTTACATTTAAGTTTGCATCCTGAGCCTGTGTAACTGACATTAAAAAAAACACAGACAACACACATAATTTGACAAAATGTTTCTGTTTCATAAGTCGTCTCCTAATAGATTTTTTAATATTTTCTAATTACAATCTTACTACGAATATATTAATAAAACGAAATTTATTAATAATAAATAACAGAAACAATTTTTACAAAATAACCCGCTGGCACTTTGGAAACGTATGTTACTTTACTTTTTGTACCCTAAAAAATATTTTATATGCAAAGAACCCTATTCGGAATAAGAAGGTTTTATTGTTGATTGGTAAAGAACAACCTACTATAAAACAAGGCACAAAGAATTTGAGAAATAACTATTAATTGGATTTTTATGGTTGTTGTGGATTAGGTTTTATACCTGCTTGCCTCAGTTGAGCTTCATGGTATTGCTGATTGCGAACAAGGAAAATCTCCTGTAATTGAGCTATGGAATTGTTAAGAATACCTTCTTCCTGAGGAGATAGATTTCCCTTTGTTTTGTCACGCAGAATCATAAGCAGGTCAATAAAGAATTGAGCCTGTTCCAAATCAATAATAACCTGTTGAGACCCTTGAGGAGCAATAACACCTAATGCCAACATCGCATCTGTAGTAAGAATACCCACAATTGTTTCGAAGGACGGGGTAAGAGCCTCATCACCTTCGTTAACTCCACCAGCGGTTGTGTCTTGTTTCTGAGCCTTTTCTTGTTCTAACTTTTTCTGAAGTTCTTCTTTTTCTTTTTGGACTTTTGTTTTCCAATCTTCATCAATAATAATTTTCTTCTCTTCGTCGCTCACAATAATTCTCCCTTCTGAATGGTTGAGGCTCATTTAAAAGTACTGTTTCAGGAAAGGAATATCCCTTCCCTGAAACAACAAGCCTTTAATTACTTTTTATTTTTATGACGATTTAAGCGTCTCTTCTTCTTACGTTTATGTTTGTTAATTTTAGCTTTGCGAATTTTTCTTCCACCAGCCACGAATATTCTCCTTTATGTTATTTTGTTTTATTCTGAAACCTAATTATTTGCTCGTTAGCCAATGTTCATCATCTGTCTTATATTGTAATATATCTCCAGTTGAGAAATAAAGTGCTATCTCTCGCTCTGCGGATTCCGTCTTATCTGATGCGTGCACAATATTCATTTGCGTTATCAATGCAAAATCTCCACGGATAGTCCCTGGCTCCGATTTTAATGGATTGGTATTACCAATCATGTTCCGAACCTGATTTATAGCATCTTCACCTTCCCAAACCATCTGGACTGTCGGTCCTGAGGTGATAAAGCGTATCAAGCTTTCGTAGAATTCCTTGCCTTTATGCTCTTGATAGTGTTCTTCTGCCTTTTCACGGGTTAAAATCTGCATCTTTATAGCAACTAATTTAAGTCCACGTCTTTCAAAACGTTGTATACATTCGCCAATTAACCGCCGGGCAACACCATCTGGTTTTATCATGACAAAAGTACGCTGTATTGACATTCAGGGGAATTCTCCTTGGATGGGATTTATTTAATCAGGCATTAATTATAATACATCCTCCTTTTTTCCTGCAACCATGTTAGACACTGACAATTACAAACGTAGATTTATTTCTCCTTCTATAACACGCCAGCAGGATGTAAAATGCTGAGGGGCAATCTCAGTAAGTTCATCATCTCTCTCAAGACATTCACTTACAGCATTGGGACAACGCTCCACAAAAGGACAACATTTTGAAAAAGATTTCAGGTCTGGGGGAGTTCCAGGCAAACTTTCCAATCTTCTCCTTGAGCCCATATTACGTTTGAGAGAAAGAAGGGCAAAGGTATAGGGATGAGCGGGATTACGAAAAATTTGAGTTATCGTTGATTGTTCCAAAATTTTGCCTGCATACATAATCCACACATGACTACAAAGTCCAGCAACAAGACTGAGGTCATGAGTGATGATTATCATTGTAAAAGGATTATCTCGATGTAATTTTCTAAACAAATTCAAAACCTGAATTTGCAAAGTCGCATCTAATGCAGTGGTCGGTTCATCGGCAATTAGTAACTTTGGCTTTGTAATTAATGCCATAGCAATTGCAACTCGTTGTCTCATACCCCCAGAGAGTTCATGTGGAAACATACTAAGTCGAAGTTCAGGGTCAGGTATTTGGACAGATTTTAATATCTTTACTGCCTCCTGCCGTGCCATATCTTCTCT
>JAIWNQ010000165.1 GCA_020216745.1 Candidatus Hydrogenedens sp. | reverse complement strand
ATAATTAAAATGGATATACAGAGGCTCAACGATCTGATAACCAATGGTCAAATGAGGATTTAATGATACAAGCGAATCTTGAAATACATAACTAATAAAATGCCCTCGTATCTTTCGCCAATCCCGTTCAGACACATTTAACAAATCATAATTTAGAAACCGCAGTTCTTCCGCCTCAATCTGGGTAATTTCTTCTGGTAAAAGCCTACCTAATGATAACGCAAACACACTTTTCCCAGAACCTGATTCGCCAACAATTCCTATTATTTCTCCTTCCTTGATACTACAACTTATTTTTTGGACAGGATAGATATTACCATACCGTGTTCGAAGGGTAACCGTTAAATCTTTTACTGATAGCAGGATTTTTTGATTGGTAACAGTTTTTACTTCCATAGAAATTTACTTATGATTTTGCTATTATTATACACAATTAAAATTTTAGTACTATAATATTCATTAAAATAAAGTTGTCAAATATTTTTTTGAAATTATATATAATTAAAACGGATAATAAATATATCCTGTGAATATTGGATATTGTTAAAAGAAATTAACATTATTGGTTTGTAAATAGAGGATTTTATTATGACCAAATTTGTGAACTTAAAAACTAACATGTTTCTTCTTGCAAGCTTATTAATATGTATTACCTATGCTTCGCATGCCATCCCTATTGAAATAAGTAGTGTATCCGATTTTTTAAAAATTGGGAAGGATGCTAATTATCCTCTGTCCGCAGAATATATTTTAAAGGTAGATTTGGATTTTACTGGAAGTCAAACATGGAATGACGATAAGGGTTTTGAACCAATTGGGACAGAAGAAAAGCCTTTTACGGGGAAATTTGACGGAAACTTGCACAAAATTATGGGTGTATACATTAATCGACCGTCTACTGACAATGTTGGAATTTTTGGTGTTATAGGAAAGGATGGGGAAGTATATAACCTGGCTGTTGACAAATCAACTATTGTGGGAAAAGATAGAGTTGCAGTGCTTGTTGGATACAATAAAGGGTCTATTCAAAATTGTTATGTATTAGGTGTGGGAGAAGGACAAAACGGGATAGGCCTTTTTAGTGGTCAAAATGAAGGAACTATAAAAAACTCCTTTGCAATGGGCTATATTAAAGGTAACACCTGGGTCGGTGGATTTACAGGAAGAAATGAAGGCGGAGAAATATCTTATTGTTATTTTGTGGGAAAACTTTATGGATTAACACTTTATGGAGGGTTTACTGGAGTAAACAACGGAGGGGAAATTAATTATTGTTACTGGGACAGGGAAGTGGCAGGAATAACAAACTCTGCTGGTGGAATATCAAAAACCACCGCACAAATGAAAAAGAAAGACACGTATGAGGAATGGGACTTCACGAATATTTGGGATATAAAAACTAATACAAACTACCCTTATATCAAAACATTAGGAGAAGTTTCATTCCCAACTCCACCTAAAAAGAATATTTCTACAATTGATGAACTTCAAAAAATTGGGGAAAGTTTAGAATATCCATGGTTTGGGATATATGAATTAACAAAAGATATTGATGCAACATCAACTAAGACATGGAACAATGGCAAAGGATTTCAACCGATTATACCATTTGGAGGCGAACTAAACGGAGAGGGCAAAAAAATTTCAAACTTATACATAAACCGCAAAAGTGAAGATTATGTAGGGCTTATAGGAAGATTGGTATCAGGTGGAAAAGTATCTCTTTTAAATTTAGAGAATTGTAAAATCGTTGGTAATTGGAAAGTTGGTAGTATTGTTGGACAAAGTGACAATGGCTCTATCGAAAACTGCACTGTTTCTGGGAAGACCTCTGATAATACTGTTATAGGTAATACGTATGTTGGCGGTATTGTTGGTTTAATTTCAAGAGGAACTGTGGCTGTTTGTAGCTACACAGGAACTGTAGAGGGCTACGATACTGTCGGCGGTGTTATTGGTAAAAATGAACGAGCAAGTATAACCGTTTGCGACTCCACTGGTTTAGTAAAAGGTGATTTCGTATCTGGAGGACTTTTAGGATGGAATAGTAATGGAACCGTTTCAGAAAGCTACTCCATTGCAACCTTAGACAAAAACGGTTCAGAATACGTCGGTGGTTTTGTAGGATTAAATGATAAAAAAATATTGAATTGTTACGCTAAAGGGAATGTTACAGCGTATAATTTTTTAGGTGGTTTCGCAGGAGTAAATAGTGGAGATATAAACAATTGCTATTCTATCGGTATTGTTACAGCAACCAATTCAATGTCACCAATTTATGCAGGTGGTTTCTGTGGATATAACGATAAAGGTATTATTATATACTCCTATTGGGACACTGAGGTGTCTAAACAGGAAAATTCAGACGGGGCTCAACCTTGCACAACAAAAGAGATGAAATGTAGTATTACATACAAAGACTGGGATTTCAATGAAATATGGTATATAAAACAAGGTACTGAATATCCAGTTCTACGTTGGCAAGGTGAATTTGAAGGAGAACTGGAAGGAATCGACAACTGTGAAATTGAAGGCGAGGGAATTACAGAGGGTGCCGAGGAAGGCTCCTCAGGAAATGAGGGAGAAGGAACCACAGAAGGCTCTACTGAAGGTAAAAAAGAAGGCGAAGGAACCAAAGAGGGGGGTGTAGAAGGCTCTACCGAAGGCAAAAAAGAAGGAACGGGAACTACAGAAGGAACAACCGAAGGTGAAGGAACTAAGGAAGCAGAGAATGCAAAATGTGGATGTGACTTATTCAAAGGAAAATCCTTTACAAACTTCTGGAAGTACATCTTTGACTTCATAATTATAGGGATGTTGTTATCTATCATGAGTGGTATGTATATAAAGAAAAAGTAACCACCAAGAAAATTTGTTTTCACCACTGCTTAAAAGCGGATATATCATTGTTTAGGTAACACTGTTTTTAAAAAACAATTTTATAGAAAGGGTAGAACTATGCTAATGACCTTTATGATACTAAACATAACAGGCTATTTTATGCTTCAAGCAACAGAACTTCCTCCTAATTTTCGTCCACCTGCAATACCTTTAGTTGTCCATGACCCATATACAAGCATTTGGAGTTTCTCTGATACCTTAACTGAGCAATGGAGTAACCACTGGACAGGCAAAACCAGAACCATGGTTGGACTTCTTATAGTGGATGGAAAACTATATCGTTTTATAGGTCCTCCAGAGGTAGGAGGTGAAGCAATTCAAACAAAGTCATGTCAGGTATATCCAACCAGAACAATTTACCAATATGAAGGGGCTGGTGTTGCTTTTAAGTTAACATTTATTACACCTATGCTCACTGAAAATTTTCATTGGCTAACTGCTCCTATTTCTTATGTTGAATTTGAATTATCATCAATAGATGGCAATGCTCATAAAGCAGTGGTTTACTTTGACATAGGTACAGATTGGTGTGTAGACACTGAACAGCAGACAGTCCAATGTGAAAGACAAACATCACCGCAAGGTTTAACATTACTGAAAGCAGGCACCGTTGACCAGCCTATTCTTGAAAAAGCAGGGGATAACAGGAGAATAGACTGGGGTTATCTATATCTAACATCTTCTACAAACCAGAAAATAAAAACATCCATTGGCGAGCGAAAATCCATAATAAATACATGGACACAATCTACATTACTGCCAGAAAAAGATAGCAATACTGCACCTCAGGAAGTGGGCGAAAATCCTGTAGCATTGGCAGTGTCTATACCAATAGATATATCACCACAAGCCAAAGAATCGAGATACATAGTGGTTGGTTATGATGACATTTATTCTATCGAGTTTATGCATGAAAGACTTAGACCTTGGTATTGGAAAGAATTTGGTGATAACTTTGCTCAACTGTTAGATGAAGCTTACAAAGAATTCCCCACCTTAAAACAGAAGTGTGAAGAATGGGATTCCTTTTTAATAAACGAATCTGCCAAACAAGTAAGTCCTGAATATGCATTATTGGTAGGCTTAACGTATAGGCACGTTTTGGGGAGTGGAAAAGTAGTTGTTGGGAAAGATAATACCCCATGGTTTTTTCATAAAGAATGCTTTTCTAACGGCTGTATTGCTACGGTAGATGTCTCCTATCCTGCATCACCTTTCTTTGCTTTATTTACCCCATCTTTACTGCGTGGTATGCTTGAACCTGTTTTCAGATTTGCCCAAACACCCGAATGGACATTTGATTTTGCACCCCATGATGTTGGAACTTATCCAAAAGCTAACGGTCAAGTTTACGGGAAAGAGAAGAATGTTTTCATATTAGAAAGACAAATGCCTGTAGAAGAATGTGGAAACATGATATTGATGACCGCCTTATACTCAGAAATTACAGGCAAAATCGATTACGCTCGAGAGTATTGGGAACTTCTTGAGCAGTGGGCAAATTATCTGAAGAACCACGGTGGAGATCCTGAAAATCAACTATGTACCGATGATTTTGCGGGACATCTTGCACATAATACTAACTTGTCGCTAAAAGCAATAGTTGCTATAGGTGCCTTCGCAAAAATGTGTCAACAACGGCACCTTGCAACTGCCCAAGATTGGGAGCAATTAGCAAAAAAGATGGCGCAAGATTGGATTGAACGTGCAAAAGATAATGACCATTTTCGACTTACTTTCGACAAAAGTGATACATGGAGTATGAAATACAACCTTGTATGGGATGCCATTCTGGAACTTAATTTGTTTCCAACAGAAATAAAAAAGATGGAGATGGAATATTACAAAACAAAACAAAATCAATATGGTCTACCTCTGGATTGTCGTAAAGACTATACAAAAACAGATTGGTTAATATGGTGTGCAACATTAACACAAGACAAAGATGATTTTTTATCGCTATACCTGCCATTTTATCGTTTTATGAATGAAACCCCTGACCGTATCCCATTAACAGATTGGTACGACACAAAAACAGGTAAATGCGTTGGATTCCGTGCCCGACCTGTTATTGGTGGTGTTTACATCCCATTTCTCTATAACCGCAATCTATGGCAAACCATCGCCAATAAAGATATGTATAAATAACATTAATGAATTTTATTTGACATCTCCACTTTGAATGTCATTCATTTCAATTATTTGTCGTATCAACCGATTAGGAACTATATCACGAAGTTCTTTTATTACTTTATTTTGTGAACTAATAATAAAGTAAGGCAATTCCCGTGAATCGCCCAAGCCAAAATAAAGACGATAATGTCCCTGATTTGAACGAGAATGCTCTGATTCACCAACCACACGAACTTTACTCCATCCCTCTTCAGTTTTACATAGTACCTTTGTCCCAAAAGACTGAGGATTACCCTCAGGCCCATAAAGTTCAAACTGAACCCAATTCCCTGTTATACTGAGATTATGAAAAAAACTTAAATACCACCATGGACCATAACCAGATGGCGTATCACCATGAATACGATAGCCTAAAATAACATCCTGTTTTCCATCGTTATCTCCGTCAAAACATTCAACCCTTGCATCTACCATTTCTGTAACAGGAATATGATTCAAAGATAATATACCTGTGGATGTAAAAGATGCACCGTTATTGTTTATAAATACCCCTTCTGGGATTGAAATAAAATCATCAAAACCATCATTATTAAAATCTGCCCAACTCGCCCATAACGATTTTTCAGGCAACCCATATTGGTTAGGTTCAAACCACTCAAAATGAGTATTCTCAATGTGCCTTATGAGAAATGTCTTAAATGTCTCATGGTTTGCAAAAAAGAATTCTAATTGTCCATCGTTATCAAAATCGCATGCCGATAAAAATGCGGGTGTTAAAATAATATTTCCTTCATTAGAAATCGATTCTTTGCGGAATTGAGTTCCATTCTGGTTGACAAATGCACAAAGTTTATCATCATAAAAAGACAGTAAATCGATGAAACCATCGTCGTTCATATCAAACCAAAAACAAGGCTGTTCCCCTATAATATTTAAGCCAAAGAGTTCTGAACACTCCTTATATTTTTCATTTTGGGTCTCTCTACGGAATAATCTACAAGGCTCATTACGAGCACATATCACAAATAATTCAGGGGACTTATCATTATCTATATTTACCCAATATGACTTTCGTGTTCCACAACCACAATTTACAAGGCCAGAATCATCATATACATTCTCAAACCAGTTATTATCTTTATTAATAAAAAGTTGGTCTTTTAATTGTCTTCGAAGATATTCATATTCTGGACTTCCTCTCAACCCACCACGTCCCGAAAAAACATCCATTCTACCATCATTATTAATATCAGCCCAAGAATAGGTGTGACGATCAAATGTATTTAATGTAAAATGATGTTTAGTAGGTGACATTTTACAAGTTCCAATATAGATCTTATTTAGAGGTAATTCATCTGAAATCTTGAATTCCACTGGAATGGAAGGTCGGTCAATATCAAGTACCACGAGTGCTTCCCGTTCAAAAATTAAATTATAATGTGTTTCCCCAATTTCATCTTCCTTCCCTTGTTCTATAATCTTGTGTACGATGATATCTCCCTGATGCTCAATCAAATTAGTACGCTTGTGAGGCACACGAATATCGACAGTAATTTTACGAGTCAATGTGGATGAAGGTAGATAGTAAATATGAAGTTTCTGCCATAAATAGTAAATATACAAACCAACTTCCACAACTTTAGGTGGTTCCATGCTACAAGCAAACTCAGACAACTCTGGTAGCAAACCCAATTGAAGTTCACGCACAGCATTCTCAAAAGTAAGGCCACCACGATTTAATAAAATGGATGGGCGAAAATTACAATTACTGGAAAAAATATCTAACAATCCATCTTGATTAATATCTGCCACACCAAAATCAAATAACTGATGGCGATGTATCGGTAAAGAAACATGTTCAAAAATTAAAGACTTATTTTTAAGCACAGGACTTTGAAGTTCATATCGGGGCAAACCTGTTTCATTCAAAGGTGAAGCAGGACCTAATGGAATCTGAGGCGTTATAGAGTCATCAATACCAAAAAATGAACGTATTGCTCCTTCAAAAAAAACAAAAACTCCTATACCGATTAAAATAATAAGAACTACTCCCAATAAAACACGCAATAGCACTATATATTTCCTTTTAAATAAATAGCCTTTTGTCGTATTATATCATTGAATAGAATACATATTAATAAACCTTAAAAAGGGCAATGACAATGGAAAAGAAGAAAAACACAACACGTAAGGTAAAGGTCATTCGTAATTTTAAACCTCAAGGGAAAACCCTCCCATTCAAAGGGCCAGAGGCAATAGAGAGTACCTGTTTAGAATGTTTTGAATATGAGTATGCAACAACAGAATCAGGCAGAAACATGGAAATTGTTTCAACGACAGATGAGTTTACCTCTGTGTGTCCCTTTTCTGGACTACCCGATTTCGCAAAGGTAACCATTCGCTATGTGCCAGATAAATATTGTTTGGAACTCCGTTCATTAAAATACTATTTGTTATCCTATCGGGATGTAGGTATCTGGTATGAGCATCTGGTAAATCGTATGTTAGAGGACCTCGTTTTTGCTTGTCGACCTCGTAAAATGTCTATTGTAATAGAATGTAACCCAAGAGGTGGCATATCCAGCACGGTATCTGCTTCTTATGATGCTGACATAATGGGTTCTCCCGAAGAATGGAGCAAAGGGAAAAACACTTGACCTGTCTGACCTATCCGACTTGTCTGAGTCGTCTGGCCTTTTAAATGCTTTTCAAAGAATACTATTAATGGCTTTATTGCTATTTCATGTCCACCAGAATGGATAATTAGTTCTGCCTGATTTTCTGCATTAAACACTCGATAAACAGATATTATCTCTGACCATCCCTTTTGTGCTAATGATGGTGGAAACTGGTCTGGCGGTTCTTTTTCTCCATTCTGACATTGTAAGGCACGGGGTGCCATCATAGCATAAATATCGGGAAAATCTACCAATTCACGAAGTCCCTCAAATTTCCAACACATACAATGATTTTTCTCCATCTGATCCATATAAGTAAGAAAACCACAAACAGCAGTTGCCTTAATTCGCGTATCTATCGCTCCTAACCACATCGCCATCTCACCTCCTAATGACAAACCAGCACAACCTATTCGATTTGCATCTACAAAAGGAAGTGTTTCAAGGTAGTCTACACAACGGATTAAATCCCAGAGTCGTTCACCAATCAACGTTCTACCTTGCTCATAAATATCATGCTGACCTACATCCGTAGTTATAACGATATATCCATTTTCAAGTAGTCTTTTTCCAAACTCATGATAGGGAGTTGGCTCTTTTTCAAAAGCAGTATAACGATTTCCACCATGCCCATGAATACAAACGACTGCAGGAAATTTCTTCGGTTTATCTGTTAGTGGAACACCAACACAAACATGAATACTCCTTTGAAGAGTGCTTTGAATCTTAAACTCTTCTAATTTATACCCTTCTCTCATTTCCTCATTTATTTTTTTCGTTTCGAAAGACGTGGGTTTTTGGTCAGGTAGAGATACTATCTTGGATAATTTTTTATGAACTTCTTCCTGCCATGTTTCGATTGTTTTCCGATTATCAACTGCGGTAGGAATTCTTAGTTGACGTAACGTGTTACCTTCTGATTGAACTGGTAACATCAGAACTAATAGGGCAGAACTTAATATAATGATAGAACTCAGCATATACATGTAAAGCCTTCTATAAACCCACAAAATTTCTTGGTTTTGTCCCTTTTTTAGCATATATCGAGTCCTATCGTATTTGAGTATAAAACACCAATTATGATACATTTAATGTTCAATTAACAAAATCCCTGATTTGTAACTAAATACTAATTTCAAACGTAAAATCTTTAACTGGATTAAAGTATAAAAGGTTTGTATCTATGATTCAAGATTTAATGAGAAAACATCGTCGTGCTATTTTATTGTTTGTAGTTCTTGTCATTGCAGTGCCATTTGTTCTATTTTTCGGGATGCCTGGTAAATACAGGTCAGCCACTCCTGAATTTAAAGATAACCCAGTGGCAACTGTTGCAAATTTACCCGTATTAGAAAGTGAATTTCGTAGAAATTTAAATATGCTTATTCAGCAAAGGTCTATGCCCGATAAACCAGCCACAATTGAAGAACTCGAGAAATCAGGTGAAACAGATAAAATTTTACAACAAATGATAGACTCCAATCTTATTACGTTAGAGGAACAAAAACGAAACTTTAAGGTAGACCGTAGCCTATTAATTGAACAAATGCAAAATTGGCCTCAATTTAAAACGGAAGATGGAAAATTTGACCGTGATGCGTGGAATGCCTGGGTCGATGCCAATAAAGGGAAAATCAACTGGAACGAAATTTATGCCGATTTGCAAAAATCCATTTCTCGACAGGTATTTATTAACGCTTTATTAGCACCTGCAAGATTTGACCCAACAACTATCGACAAAAAAGTTAAAAACAGTTTTACTAAAATTCGTATCAAATATGCCAAAGTAGAACCCAAAATAGAGATAAAAGATGAAGACCTCAACACATATTTTGAAGAACATAAAGAAATCTATCGCGACCCTGACTCAATAACAATCGAAACAGTACGTATCTCATTAGTACCACCTGTTCCAGATAAGGCTATTGAAGCATATAATAAAGCAAAGCAAGGAGAAGATTTCGCAACATTAGCCGATACATATTCAGACCAACAAACCAAAAATGGTGGAGATATGGGTTGGCAATCACCACGTGAGAATGACCCACCACATCGAGAATTATTATTCACCTTGAACGTTGGTGAGATTAATGAACCCATTTATACATTCGGTGCATATTATATTTTTAAGGTAGAAGAAGAGCGGACAAACCAGGAAACTGGGAAAAGAGAAGTTCATGCTCGTCAAATCATGATTCGTGCATCATTAACGGATGAAGAAAAGAAAGCAAGGGAAGAAGAAGCCAAATCAATAGCAGAAAAAGCAAATCAGGAAAAAAGTTTAGAAA
>JAIWNQ010000164.1 GCA_020216745.1 Candidatus Hydrogenedens sp. | reverse complement strand
AAATAGCAGGGGAGAAAAATTTAGTAATAGAAAAAATAGGACCTTTCTCAAAAGACTCAACCAAAATCCCAGGAGTCAATATGTTTGATGTATACCAGTTAAGAGGTGCATTCACTGACACAGAAAAAGATGCAGAGTATCAGACGATTACTGCTCGGGATAATATATTCATTGCAAAAGTTATAGAACGTGTCAAAGGTGAAATTCCACCTTTAGAAAAAGTTCGTGAACGTGTAGAAAAGGATTATATTGTTGTAGTAAAAAATAAAGATGATTATAAGAAAAAAGTTGAAGAATTGACGAACAGGATTACTGCGGAAGCAAAATCGATTGACGATTTGCCAAATCTGTTTCCAGATTTAAATGTCGAAGTTAAAGAAGTAAGTAAACCTTTTACAGCCAAAGATTATCTTTATCAAGAAGGGTTGATGATTTCACCTGAAGCTATCTTTGAAAAAATCGAGGATAAAGACGTAGGTGCCTTGGTAGGACCGATTAAAGATTTCAATAACGACAACTATTTCGTACAGCTTTTAGAAAAGACTCCTCCAACAGATGCTGATAAGGAAAAAATGGAGGAAGAACGGAAAAAACTATTAGATATGGAACTACGTATGGCTCAAAACGAGATTTTAGAGGACTACCGACTATACTTGCGTGAAAAAGCCATGAAAAGTGGTGTACCTATAAAAATTAATCAACAACTCATCTCCTCTATATTAGGTAAAGATAAAGAAAAAACTGGGGAGGGAGAAAACAAACCTACTTCCAATAAACCAACCTCTGACCTTGAAAAATTAAACACACTAATTGGCGATTAATACTCTTTTCATTAATGTTTATTTCATGAGCATTTCAAACTCATGAAAGTAAAAGTTCTAATCCATATTGATTAAAAAATGGCACCTCACACTATCATTATTCATAACAAACAAGAATGGCATTTTAGCCGACCCTCTGAAGTAGCATTCTCGTTTTCACCAAACGAAGTTCATAAAGTCATCACTCAAGCCGATATCTGGGCACATCAAGGAAAATATGTTATAGGATGGGTATGCTATGAATCAGCCCTCGCATTTGACCATGCTTTCCCCAAAAAGCAAAATATTCCAGAACTACCATTGGTATGGTTCGGTGCTTTTCATGAACCTATAATAATCCCTTTATCTTTTTCTGCTAAACAACCAGCAGGGCATCAGGCAAGACATGACTGGCAACCTATGATAAAAAGGCAGGAATATAACGAGAGGTTTCAAATAATACATGAAAATATATGCAAAGGGAATGTGTATCAGGTTAATCTTACTTTTCCACTCACCTCAAAAATTGAAGGGGATTTACAATCCTTATTTTATCATCTTTGCTTTGCACAAGGTGACGGTTACTTTGTGTACATCCAAACTGAAGATTTTTCTGTTCTTTCCATATCCCCAGAGTTGTTTTTCCATTATAAAGATGGCTCTATCACCTTAAAACCTATGAAAGGTACACGTCCACGGGGCAGATGGAACATAGAAGATACAAAAAACCTTCACGAACTGAAAAACGACCCTAAGGACCGTGCTGAAAATTTAATGATCGTTGATTTATTAAGAAATGACGTCGGAAAGATTGCCATTATAGGTAGTGTAGAAGTTCCAGAACTTTTCAGTTGTGAACCTTACCGTACTGTTTGGCAAATGACTTCTACTATTCGTGCCAAAACAGAAACACGTTGGATGCATGTATTATCTGCATTATTTCCTTCCGGTTCAGTGACAGGGGCACCAAAAATATATGCTATGAAACTTATTAATGAATTAGAAAAATATCCAAGAGGAATTTATTGTGGTGCTGTCGGATGGATAACACCTAAAAATGAAGCCACTTTCAATGTGGCTATACGAACGTTAATTCATAACAAAAAAACAAATACTGCATATTATTATGTAGGTAGTGGTATTGTTTGGGATTCTGAGGCAGATAAAGAATGGGAAGAATGCATATCTAAAAGTGCTATTCTTAATAATTTCCCTTCATATTTTTCTCTAATAGAAACATTAAGAGTAGAGAACAAAGAAATTTTCCTACTAACACATCACCTTCAAAGATTGGAAAACAGTGCCAAGCGTTTCCAATTTCCTCTATCCATGTTTAACCTAAAAACCGAACTGACCAATTACATTCATTCCACTAACGAACCCCTATATCGGTTAAGGATTACCGTAACACCTGATGGTAAGTTCAGCTTTGAAAAAAGTCCATATATAGAAACAAAAAAAATAAAAGTAGGATTTGCAAAAAAACCAATCCATACAAAAAATCTGTTTCTATATCATAAGACCACCTACCGATGTATGTATGAAGAGGCAAAAAAAGAACGTCCCGATTGTGATGATGTCCTCTTATGGAATGAAGAAGGCTATCTTACAGAAAGCACCATCGCAAATCTCGTGGTGTGTATTGGAGGGAGACTATTCACGCCACCTATCCACTGCGGGCTATTACCAGGCACATTCCGACAATACCTACTTGACCACGCTATTATTGAAGAGCGTTGTATAAAAAGAGAGGAATTACAGTCCGCAAATGCGATATACTTAATTAATTCAGTTCGGAAATGGATAGATATTGACTGGAATGGATAAAATAAATATTACAAAGCAACCCTGTGAAAAATAAACAGGTAGGTTTCAAGTTTAAATGACTATATACTTTTTGATAAATTAAGTAAAAGCAGGAAAAACTGAATAGAAGGGACGAACCAATGGCTCTGAGCAAAAAACAGCAAAAAATTGTAGATATATTAAATAAAAGAGTCGAGTTATGCAGAGAGTTCTTAAACGACTGGCTTTTATTTAATCAAATTATTAATGCCTATCCAAGCCCTGGTGCAAATAAAGCACAATTGGAAAATCAGTTCTTAAAAATAAAAAGTAAAATAGCTCGAACACATAAAGTATTGAAAGAACTCCTTATGGAGGATTATCAAATTGACTCTAATTTGATGAACTTAGTATCCGCCGCAACAAGTTTAGAAGCTATTTATAGCCAATCAGAAGTATCTGTTAAAAAAATGCAACAAGAGTGGCATCGTGCCTTTATTAGTATTAATGAAACGTTAGGTATTCTCGAAGATAAAAAAACACGAGCAGAAGCAGGTGAAAAAATAAATGTTATGATGGCTGGCGAAGGTGGACTAATGGCAGGAGCTGGTGGTTTGTCAGATAACCAAAAAACGTTCCTTATCATAGGTGCAGTTATTGCTGGACTTATTGCAATCTACTTTATAGACCCATTTGGTATAGCTACTCTTTGGTTAAACTCATTCAAGAGTCTCGCCGGTCAATAATACAAACTATAACTAACAATACCGTTTTTTACTTCTATGACCTCTCATTCATAAATGTTTATAGGGGTTCTTGTTTGGTAAAATAAAGTAAACTGCAGATATAAACTTAATTTTTAATTCCTTGGAATGGAAAGGCATTGCCCATGTGGGACGACGATAAACGTATGACTTTTACAGAGCATCTCGCCGAATTGAGGATGCGAATTATCCATTCGGGAATTGCTGTGATTATTGCGATGATAGTTTGCTATATTTTCTCAAACCAAATCTTATTGGGCTTACAAAAACCATTGACTCTTTTACAAGATTTGGGAATCGTCGTCTTTTCAAATGACAAAGATTCAGCACATGACCCGACAGATACAAATGAAAAAAACGAAGCAACCGAGAAGAAGTCTGAATCAAATAAAATACCATGGGTCGTCTTAAATCCTTTTGAAATTGTAATATTAAAATTCAAAGTTGCAGGTTATGGAGGACTCATATTGGCTTTGCCCTATGTATTATGGCAAGCATGTGCTTTTATCTTCCCTGGTCTAAAACCAAATGAACGACACTTAGTAAAAATAATCCTATTCGGATGCAGTTCATTAGGTATTATTGGTGTCATCGTGGCTTATTTCGGAGTTATTCCACTGGTTATCCCGTACTTACTTCAATGGATCCCTACAGGCTGGGAAATTCAATTAAGGGCAAACGAAACAATATCTATCATTGTCCTACTCTTATTTGGATTCGCTTTAGCATTTCAATTCCCTATGGTTATTCTTGCTTTGGTCTATCTCGATTTATTAAACCCAGACACGCTACGTAAGCTCCGTAAATATGTAATTGTTGGCCTTAGTGTAATTTCGGCTATCTTAACACCCCCAGACCCAATCTCGATGATAATCATGTTAGTTCCACTAACCGTTTTATATGAAATAAGTATCTGGGCGTCATATTTAGTTCGGCGTAGACAATCGAACCCAGCGTAAGAAGGAGAATCCCTATGATAGGCATTGGTTTTACAGAGATGATTATCATTGCAGGGATTGCTCTCGTTGTTTTAGGACCAGAAAAATTTCCTGAATTTGCAAAAATTGCTATAAGGACCTTCCGTGACCTGCGAGGATATCTTGATGAAATTAAAACTGAAATTGCAAAAGAAGTAAAACCGTTAGAAAAAGAAATTCAGGAAATATCACGCAAAGGCAACGAAGTATATCGCGAAATATTAGAAGAGACAAATGAAACTTCATATACAACAAAAGGGTATAACCCTTCCACAAGTTATTTAGAACATTCTGTAAAGACAGATGAAGATATAAAAGAAGAAGAAGAAACAACTGAGAATATAACATCAGAAGAGACCGATTCCTACGATAGCGAAGAATTAGAAAAACAGTCATCAGAGGTATCTAATGAAATAATAGAACCTTACGACCCCGACATCCCTCAGGCAGATTTGCAAAAAATGGCAGAATCTACTCCCCACAATGATGAGGACTTACATGAAAATAACGAAGATATAACAGAAGCACCTACTGATATTAAGTTTCCTGAACGACTCGACGGCTAAACTCTGAAATATTAATCCTCTTTTCTACGACTTCTACTATGGCGAATCGCATTCGCTTTATAAAACATAGCAGGTTCTATAATAGGGTCATGTAATCCTTCCGTCTCAATTCCACCAAAACATACACGACCACGATACGTGCGATTCGAAAGGATTATAGATATAGCTTGTCGAGACCATTTCTTCCCCTGACGTGTCAATATCCCTTTTGAATGAAGATAATCAACAACCCTTCCTGTACTGTGCGTCCGTATGTATTCGCGAAAAATCATACGTACAATTTCAGCTTCATAATCATCAATCACCAATGGCTTCTCTCCCTTTTCACCTCTACGATAACCATAAGGAGCTGGACCTGTCCCATATCTTCCCTGCTGAACAGATGAAATTTGTCCCCGACGAACTCGTTCTCCATGCGTTAATAAAGCCTCGTCATTATAGTCTTTTACTTCTACTTCTTCATAATGTTTCATCTCTTTTAATTTTGTTTCCTCTTTACGTATCTTAGCCATATCTCAAATCCCGTTTCTATCTTATTTTACATTTATGACAATTTTTTAATATATATTATGCCCAAATAAATCCTTAACTTGTAATTCAATATATATAGTTTATAACATTTTATCATAAATGTCAAGAAAAAAAACAATAAAAAATTAATATTATTTTTTAATTAGAATTAACATAAAAATATTTGGTTTCAAAAAATAAATGAAACATTTTTGTATATTTCTTCAAATAACACATTTCTTCATTGTTATCGTTGCCTCTTATATATTTGCATTGTATTTAGAACCTATCATTTACATGTTAGGATTCCTACCTTTAGAGATAGGAAATACATTTTGTGTATACATTACTTTAATGGCAACATTTTGTGTTTTCCAATTTTTGTTTAGAGCCATGATTCAACTGCTCTTCTCCGCACCACTCAATCTCACCACAGTAATAGATATACTTTCCTTTTTACCATGTTTTATTCTTATCGCTCATATTACAGGGTATATTTCTCATATCCCGAATGTTCCAACACAACTAATCCCATTTGCCTTTTTAGGTATATTTTTAGGAACACATCTTTTTTTAAAATTAATTGTTTTATTCGCATCTATTTATGGAAAAGCAAATTTGAGATGGTTTTCCATGTTTTGGTTCTTTGCAATGCTAATCATTACATATATTGCGTTGGCAGGATTAATTCAATGGAAAAATGAACTTATAGTACATCGTTTCTTTCAGGTAAAAGAACCCATTCCAGTTGATAATAACAACAATGTTACTTTCGCTACAGAAGTTCCTGAGATGAGTTTCTATTTACAGCCAACCACTTTTAAAGAACATACGGAATATACATGGTTCATACGAGCTGGCAATAGATTTTCATCAACCTCTGAAATTCATATATACCTAATTTACCCATATAAGAACACAAAACCTCAAATCATTACTACACCCGTTTTTAAAGACCAATGGATTGAATTATGTTTACCTGAAATAGCAGTTGATTCTTCCAACTTTATCCTTGTATGGTCAATGCATCGTTTTCCATCTGAATTAATTCGTCATGGACTTGTCCCTCAACTTTCTTTTTCATCATTGGAAGATATTCGTGAATTCTTATTTTCTGATAAAAAAGAAGAGATAAAATTATTCAAAACAATATATATTGATGGTCCATATTGCTCAAAAGAAGTATCTGGGGAAGTTTCTATCCTAAAATAAACTCACAAAAGAAGATTCATAAATTGCCTATCCCTAATCGTAAACCTCATTTTTTGCCAATGGTAAACTGTCATACTTCTCAGGAAGCAAGACTAAATGAATTTCCTCATAACCAAACCGAGAAGAATTAAATACAATACCAGAACTGTCTGGTAAAAATGATGCATGTGGGTGAACTTTTAAATCATTAGAAATCTTACCTGTCACTAAAAGTCTCCGTTCTTTTTTTTGAGGAGATATAAGCCAGATATTTCGCTCAAAATCATCTCCTAAAACCCATTGATAATCACGACTACCATGAGTATGCCATGCAGGATATGTCGCAAGAACATTCATTTTCCCTTTTGCCCCTTTTTTCTTATTCGTCTCTGCGACGCCATGTGGTAATTTCTTATGCTTTTCATCATAAGGCCAGATAGTAAACAGAGCACGATTTGCCCCCCACCAAACCTCATGTGTAACCCATAGGTCATCATGCTCCACAAAAAAAGGCTCCGCTTCCTTTGTTTTTTCTGACCAGCACCATGTTCGCTGTGGGCTATCTCCACCTGTCTCCCAACAAAACATAATAAGTTCAGGATTCCAATAATTAGTCTGGATATGTCCTATTGTGAAGGGGACACGTACACATTCTTCCCATGTCCCATCTTGCAATTTCAACCTACGCAAAATACGGTGTTCTTCGCCATCTTTGTAAGTACCACAATAAAACCAACCGTCATCAGAAGAAACAGCAGTTCCACCGATTGCACCGCCAAAAGATTCTGGTATAAAACCTACTTCTGTTTGCTTCCCCAAAACATCCTGTTTAACCACCTTATGCTCTTTAATAAAAAAAATCTGCTCTGATTTCCATGTCAAACAAAAATCATCAACATTGTTCTCAAATACAGGTATTATTTCTTTTGAGGCTATATCTAATCGGTGAAGTTGCATCTTCCCATTAGTACGGTCAGAATAAAAATAAAAATGTTTATTATTTATGCCCCACATAGGATGTGTCTGATAAATAGTGCTATTTTTTGAAGGTCCTGTAATAAGTCTATAAATTGTAGCACCTGTTTTCTCATCATTAAATGACTCATAATTTAAATATGTATTCCACCCATATTTCTTATCTTCCCTGTTTTCGCTGAAAACAATTTTCCCTCCTATAGAAAAAAGAAGAGAACTTAATATAAAATCACGTCGCCTTAAAAGATGCTTATTGGATAAGCGGTATATTCGCTTTGATATTTTTGACATCTGTTTTCCCTTTATCCCTTACATTGGTTATAACGTTAAAGCACGGCAAATATGCATCGCCGCACGAGATTTATTTAAAACATAAAAATGTATTCCTGGAACACCATGTTCAAGCAAATCTTCTATTTGCCTCCCCGCATAATAGACACCCACAGAAAATTGTCCTTCCTCATCCTTTTCATGCTTCTCTAATCGTTCCAGTAATACAGGATTAAGTTGCGCCCCACACAATGATGTAATTCTACGAACCTGAGCTAAATTAGTCACAGGTAAAATCCCAGGAACAATAGGCACATCTATTTTTACCTTTTCACAAAGGTCACGAAATCGATAGAAATTCTCATTGTTATAAAACAGTTGCGTCAAGATAACTTCACCACCTGCATCTACTTTCTCTTTAAGATGCTGTATATCTTCCTCGAAACTAATTGCTTCTGGATGTTTTTCAGGATAGCCCGCAACAAGGATACAAAACTCAGGATATTCAGCCTTAATAAGCCGAACCAATTCCACCGCATACTTAAAACCACCAGGTTTGGGAATAAATGGCCGAACATTCCCAGGAGCATCCCCTCGCAAGGCAACAATACCTGATACACCTAACTCTTTTGCTTTATAAAGATAATTTACCAAATCTGTTTTTGTTGCATTTACACATGTTAGATGTGAAACAATGGGTACCTCCGGATAATCACCATGAACCCAACGTAAGACTTCTAACGTCCGATTCTGTGCTTCTTCAAGTGAAGCAGTTCCACCAGCACCATAAGTACATGTAACGAATCCGGGCTTACACTTCATCAATTCCCGAAAATGCTCATATAATTCTGCAATTCCCTGCCATGTTTTTGGAGGAAATAGCTCAAAAGATACAACTGGTTTGTTGCTGTGATATAGTTCGGACAGTCGCATATTCATTTCCTGTCGTTATTAATCTACATCAAATGTTCTACATTATACTTTTTATACGTGTCACTATCCAAAAACAACACTCCGTTTGCTGATTACTATTTCTTATAGAGTGATACGTATGATAAAAAAGAAACATATCTTCTATAATTAAAACAAATATATTTTTCATAATCTAATCGTTATAAAAATGATTAGGGAATTAAAACATGTTTAAAATACTTTCCACATCAGTACTAATTTTATTCACCTTAACAAATTCACAAGGGTGCCAATATGAGCACCTTGTGTACCTATCATCGCCTCCAGGTTGGGCTTCACAAAATAACGGGACAACAGGTGGAAACAATACTCAGCCAATAACAATTACAACATTAGAAGACCTTCAAAAACATCTCGCTACTTCAGAACCAAAAACGATAATAATTAATGGGACTATTGGCGAGGGACTATCTACAAAAATACAGGTAAACTCAAATAAAACAATTATAGGTCAAAATGGAGCACTCTTAAAGGGAAGTTTTTATATAAAGGATGCACAGAATGTTATCATCCGAAACTTAATAATAGAAGGTCCAGGTGCTATCGATGTCAACGGTCCAGACTGCATAACAGTTGATAACTCAACAAACATATGGTTAGACCATCTGGATGTTTATGATGGACAGGATGGTAATATCGATATCGTCAACGGTTCAAACTATGTAACTGTATCATGGTGCAAATTTTACTATACGTCAGCATCAATAAATCATAAACTTTGCACACTTATTGGCAATTCTGATGAGAAAATTGCAGATAGAGGAAAACTAAAAACGACAATGATTTACAACTGGTGGACAAATGGCGTCGATTCTCGTATGCCCCGTGTTAGATTTGGACAAGTCCATGTAGTTAATAATCTCTATACAAGCGAAGGAAATGATTATTGTATCCTTGCTGGAACAGAAGCTGACCTAAGAGTGGAATATAACATATTTAAAAATGTAAATGAACCTATTAATCTATCAAAGCATAATTTTACGGCGGTCTCTGTCCTAAAAAATCATTTTGTTTCTACATCAGGGAATACCTCTGGAAAAGGACAGGCTTTTAATCCACCGTATCATGTTAAAATCATCCCACTAAATTTCCTTGAAATGCTTATACGAAAACATGCAGGTGCTACAATCACAAACATTCAAAAAATATTGGGAACAGCAACATAAAAATATCCTATTATTCCCAACTAA
>JAIWNQ010000163.1 GCA_020216745.1 Candidatus Hydrogenedens sp. | reverse complement strand
ACAACAAAACAAGAATAAGAAACACATCATTTCAACGTTCATTTGTGATATGATTTTATCCAAATTCTCCCCAAATATATGAGAAACTTCCATGCAATTTACACAATACATAAAAGAAAAAATATTAATTATTGATGGAGCCACTGGAACTTTAATTCAAGACCTTGGGCTCGGCGCAGAGTATTATGGAGGCGAACCCTACCGAATGCTCACCGACCTGATAAATTTTTCGGCTCCAGATGCAATAAGAGCAATTCACCGCACTTATTTTGAAGTCGGCTCCTCTGCTGTTGAGACAAATACATTCGGCTCTTCTGCATTTCGATTATCCGAATATGATTTTTCAGCATTGAATACAAACATATTTCCATCCAATCCTTATAATCTAACACTACAAAAATTAACTCACAAAGAATGGAGTTATTATCTGAGCCGACGAGGTGCGGAAATTGCATGCGAAGCCCGAAAAGAATATTGTCAATCTCCTCGCTATGATGGTAGACCTCTCTTTGTTTTAGGTTCCATAGGACCTTCTAACCGCGTGCTCACTTTTTCTCGTGCAGGGTTAACACAATCCACATTTGAAGATATTCGCGAAAATTTTCGAATACAAACAAAAGGCTTAATTGATGGCGGGGTTGATGTCATTTTATTTGAAACCCAACAAGATGTATTGGAATTAAAAGCTGGAATTTTCGGGGCACGGGACGCTATGCAGGCATGTGGCAAAGTATTGCCTATCATTGCTCAAGTTACAGTAGATATGCATGCTCGAATGCAAATATTCAATACAGACATCCATTCAGCATTACTCAGTATTGAAGCATTAGGAATAGATGTTTTTGGGATTAACTGTTCCATCGGACCTGACCTTATGCGACCAGCTATCGAGAAACTATCACGATATGCTCATGTCCCTCTAAGTACCATCCCAAACGCTGGGTTGCCCATCTCCGAAGCAGGGAAGACGGTATTCCGTTTTGAACCTAAACCTTTTGCTGATATTTTAAGTACACTCACATTAGAATACGGACTTAACATTGTGGGCGGGTGTTGTGGAACAAGACCTGAACATATTGGTGAATTGGTCGAACGATTAAAAGATAAAAAGCCTACTCCACGACAACCCTCAAAAGAGGTTTTTATTGCAGGTGTTCAAAAAGCAGTTCCGTTAGATGCTTCCCGCGATTTAATACGTATTGGAGAACGACTTAATGTCCGTGGGTCAAAAAAAGTTCGGGAAGCAGTAGAAACTGATACAGGTATTGATATGGATGCTCTGGAAAATATTGCCCATGAGCAAATTGACGATTTAGGCTGTTCAATTATTGATGTATGCATGGATTCAAATCAAGTAAATACTGTGGATACCTTGTGTAAAGTTGTCCATCAAATTAGCGCCGATATCAAAGGTGCTCTTTCTATTGATTCCTTCCAACCAGAGGCTTTGGTGGAAGCAATAAAATATTATGCAGGTATCCCTATTCTAAACTCTATCTCCCTCGAAGAAATAGAACCAAGCATAACAAAACTCGATTTTCTCCTTTCAAAAACGAACGATTTCGGCTGTTTCTATGTGGCTTTATGCACAGATTCTAAAGGTCCAGCAGATGTGTCTGAAAGAAAATTCATGCTGGCAAACGAAATCGTAACCCGTGCCAAAGCTTATGGAGTAACTCCAGACCGCCTATTTATTGATGTCAATGTATTTCCAATTGGTGCGGAACCTGAAGAAAACCTAAATTATGCCCTTGAAACTTTGCATGGGATTGAACACGTCCGAAAAATGATTCCAGAAGCACTTACAATTATTGGTGTCGGAAATCTTACAAATGGATTGGCACAAAAACCACATATGCGTAAAGTACTAACATCTGTATTTTTAGATGAGGCACGTAAGCGAGGATTACACTCCGCTATCCTAAATCCACAGCATTATGTCTTTGTAGAAAATTTAGACCCTGAAGATTATCAACTTGCAAAAAAAATCATATTTGAACGGGATATGGAAGCATTCACTATCCTTGAAGAGCGTTCCCTATCATTGAAACAAAAAGAAACTGTAAAAAAGAACAACTATGATGAACTACCATTAGAAAAATCAATATGTGAAAAGATAAAAGACGGGTATAAAGAACGAGAAAAAGGAACCATAACGTTTCATGGATTTGCATACGAATACCAGGATTTAATTGTTCCACAAGTAGCAAAAGCACTCGAAAAACACGAACCATTAGCATTCATTAGTGAATATCTTATGCCCTCAATGCAGGAACTCGGTGATTTATTCGGGAAAGGTGAAGTTTCTCTACCACATTTACTTCGTTCCGCCGACGTTATGAAACAAGCTATGGGCTTCATAGAAGCATACCTGCGATACAAAGCAAGACAAGAACAACAAAACAAAGAGACAGACACAACTCGTGGAACGATTATACTCGGCACTGTATATCAAGATGTACACTCAATTGGAAAAGATTTGACAAAAACCCTGTTAGAAAATTACGGTTACAAAGTCATAGATTTAGGTGTAATGGTACCCTTACAAGATTTTATCGACCATGCCAAAAAACATCATGCAGATGCTATTGGCATGTCTGCACTCTTGGTACAAACCGCTAACCACATGATAACGGTAGCGCGGATGACTAAAGAACAAAACCTAAATATTCCTATTCTAATCGGTGGTGCAGCAGTAACACCGAGACATACTGCATTCGTCGCTATGATGGGGCAAGAAGACATAAAAAACATACGCGGAGATGTCTTCTACTGCCGAACTGCGATGGATGGTGTCAATATTATGAATCAACTTACAACCTCCCAAGAAACACGAGATAAATTGTTCCAACAAAATAAAGAACAACTAAAACAACGATATCTTCAAGCCACACGACGATTACAAGAAGAGGAACAGAAACTACAACAACTACCGAGACGAGTTATTAAAGTACCATTCCCAAACTATCCAGAACAACCACGATTCCGAAGCAAGGTATTTCGCACAACATTATCACAATTCAGACAATACATCGATAAAAATACCCTATTTTCTCTTAATTGGAAATTTGGGGGCAAAACAAGTCAACAAAAAGCAGGTCATTCATCCAAAGAATTAGAACATCTTTTCAATAAATGGATTGAAATTGCTGAAAAAAATCATTGGCTTGAACCACAAGGTATCTACGGTCTATTCCCCGCAAAATCTGATGGCGATTGGCTACTCGTATTTAATCCCCAAAAACCGGAGGAACTCCTTGGAAAAATCGAGTTTACTGTCGTTATTGGCGCAGGTGAAAAAGATACCGTTTCCGGTGCCCAATACTTCCGTCCATTAGAAGATACCGAATGGGATGTCGTCGGAATACAAATAACTACAGCCGGACCAAACATAGAAGAGGGATTGAAACAATTTAAAAAACAGGGAGACAATGAATCCTGTCTGTTTTTACAAGGATTGGGTGACCGTATTGCAGAAGACACGGCGGAATATATCCACCAACATTTACGTGATTTACTTCACATACCTCAAGACCAGGGAAGACGTTGGTCCCCCGGATATCCTGGAATAACAAATATACAAATGAACAAAGAAATCCTCATCATCCTTGGCGGAGGGAACCCTATCGGTGTAAATGTATTAGACTCAGGACAATTCATACCTACATCCACAACAGCCGCTATAATTTCATTCCATCCCGAAGCAAAATATACCTGATTCCAAAGACAAAAACACCAATAATAACTACCTTTGAAATAAAATCATATTCTTCGATAAAATATAAATATATAAATGTTTGCCGGAGTGGTGGAATTGGCAGACACGCATGGTTCAGGTCCATGTGCTCGCAAGGGCATAGGGGTTCAAGTCCCCTCTCCGGCACGTTTTATCTTTTTGACCACCAACTCAAAAATTTTTCTTCCTGTTATATAATTTAAAACAATCATCAAAATATTATTAAATTGTGAGCCACTTTATCTTTCACTCAATTTCCAATTTAATTTTTCTTCTTCCATTCATCGTAGTCTTTGCATAACTCCTCAAACCGCTCCAGAATGGGTAAGTCAGGATGCAATATTCCCATTATATCTCCTCGCTTCATAGTTCTCTCATCTCTTTTTCCTGTCTATTATCTTCAATAAGGCCTGAAGTTGTTCCTCGCTTATCTCCGTCTTCCCAATCTTTAATACCCCGCCTTCTGTTATCTGAATATCATTTGCTTCTATTCCCCCCGTCCGGATACTTCCCCGTTTCACTACCCCAAAATATGGAGGTTGCCTATCTATTAAATTAAATAAGGTGTATATATATCGCCCCTGTAAAATAGGACATAAAGCTACCATCATATTCCCATATCTACCCGAACCGACTATTCGAGGATTTTTAGGATTGCTTACATCTACTACAAATAGATTATCTTCCTTATAATGAAATGTTGATAAATATACATAATCCCCCACCTTCTTCACATACGAACAAACGGACTTCCCTATAAATAAACTGGCCTCTATCTTCGGTTGGTTCTTCTCCGAAACATTGATTATATAAAATTTAGGATCATCTGTATATGTAAAATTTCCTCCCGATGCAATATATACATAATCTCCGTCTACATCTAACGACCAGGTCCCCTCCTTTAAGTCCACCGGTTGCTCCGCCTTTATCTCTTTCATGTTAGATGGGTCCGTTACATCTAATATGTATAGCGTATTCTTCTCTTCACCCCTCCCTGCACAGTATATATAACCTGATTGATATTTTATCGCCCATAAATTCAAGAGATTGCTCCCTAATGTTATATCGCCTATTATCCGGGGTGAATCCGGATTAGACACATCTATAGAATATACTCTCTGTGTAGTACATAAATATACCAGATTATTTTTCTTATCTATATCCAGAAAATTCCCTCCCGAAGGCTCTTCTTTAAATGCTACTTCCTTCCCTCCCCGAACTATAGGCTGTTTCCTATTTTTTATATCCACTATCCGGAATATATCCGAGGCGTTGAATGGCAACTCTTTACTACGGCTACAAACGATGTAGAGCATATCTCCCATACTCTTTAGCCCCCGGATATTCCCCTCCGGAAATCCATCAATTTGCTCCGGTGATATAAGAACCGGTTGCTCCGGCTCCTTACAATCATATATTCGCAAAGTACTCTTATCGTTTTCTTTATACATCCCTATGTATAAATATCGTCCATCGTAATCGCAGGCTTTATATGCACATGCATCCGCATCTGTTAAATCTATAAACTCACTGCCTAAAAATAAATTGAATTCGTTTATGTTTATTTTTTCCCCTTGTATCGCCCCACGGGCCTCTATCTGTTCCCCTCGGATTACTCCCCCATATACAGTATCTCCTGCATACACCGACTTGCTCACATTCAACTGTTCCCCTTGTATCGTCCCACGGGCCTCTATCTGTTCCCCTCGGATTACTTCCCCATATACAGTATCTCCTGCATACACCGACTTGCTCACATTCAACTGTTCCCCTTGTATCGTCCCAAGGGCCTCTATCTGTTCCCCTCGGATTACTCTCCCATATACAGTATCTCCTGCATACACCGACTTGCTCACATTCAACTGTTCCCCTTGTATATCCCCCTTTGACTCCACACTTTTCATTCGACTCACTCCGCTTACCTCTAAATTGCCATATAACTTGAAATTTAAATTGCTGACCTCTTCTTTCATATTCGCTGAAATAAAGGACAAGGTGTTCTCTGAAGGTGAATAAATTAACAAACACCTCTTCCCTTCCGGGTCGTCTCGATTCATCAGTCCCAATAGGGCAGACTTTAATTGTTCCATATCATATCCCTCGATAACAGAGGCTACCCCCTTCCCCTCTACTATCCCATCCATCTTTATAAAGGGATACTCTACCCCCTCCTCTTTCTCAACCGTTACCCGAACTCCAGATAAACCTGCTAATAATTCGCATGTATTTATCTTCCCTTCTCTCTTTTCTCCCTCCGCTTCTTTCACACCTCCCTCTTCGTTGCTCTTCTCAACCCCTTTCTCTACTAACTCGGATAACCAGATCCTATCTCCTGATCCCTCTATATTACACTTTTGCCCTTCGTATGTCCATACCTCCTCACCTATGTCTAATCCCGCATTATTTATCGTTGAAAAAAATAAACATAACATTAAAAAAATATCCATTGCCTCGTTCCTTATTTGGAATTATTTTTTTTGTATCTTAATTTATCACAACAATTACCTTATCTTCATTTTTTCCATTCATCGTAGTCTTTGCATAACTCCTCAAACCGCTCCAGAATGGGGAGGCTCTGTGTGCATTCTTCTTCGCAATGTCGGCATTGGGTACATCTATTTATAATACTGCGGATGTCTTCGGTCCACCAGTGCCATTTCAGATGTTCCATTGCCTTTTCGGGACCGAATAAGAGCCGATAGTTGTATGTGTCCATTAATCGCACGATGGGTATTTCTGCAGGACAACCTTCGCAATACCCGCATTGGGTGCAAAAATCGTGTTGAACTTCCGCTATGTGTTTTTGCATGGCTTCAATCTCAGACCAGTCCATCTGCTCGAATCGGTTCACACTTTCGACCGCGGTTTCGACATCGTTTACATTGCGGAAACCCACTAATGCTACGGTTATTTCGGGAAGGGATAGGTTAAACCGAATAGCGGAGTCAAGAATACTTTTATCTCCTTCTTTCATCAGGAATGAAAACCGTTCGGGATGTTGGGTAATAATTCCACCTCCTAAGGTATTCATTGTAACCACACCCATACCCCGTTTTCCAGCCTCTACAACACCGGGATAACGCAAAGGGAAATTAATTGCGCTTAAACCGATTAACATTCCTTCAAATAAACCCTCGCCCTGGTCTAACATCTCTGCAATTTTTTTATGTTCCAGATGAGTAGAAACACAAATGTGTTTAATCAGTCCTTCTTCTTTTAATTGGCGGAAGCCGTCCAATACTCCGTTTTTCTTTCGCTTCGGTAGATCTTCAGGATGCACCAAACACCAAACATAATAGAAGTCCAGATAATCCAGACCAAGCCTGTCCAGACTACGCATACATGCTTCGCGAATATCTTTGGGGTTATCTGCCATTGTTTTGGAACATACATAAAAACTACTTCGAGGTTTTTTCATCTTTTTGAATGCATAACCATAGATAACTTCGCTCTGGTCATCACAATAAGATGGAGCGGTATCAAAAAAATTTATCCCTAATTCATACGCACGAATAAGCACTTCAGCCATTTTCTCTGTCTTATGTGGTTCCTCGAAACGCATACCTCCCATACCTAATCGCGAAACTTTTAAACCTGTTTTGCCATACTCCTTATATAACATAAAACTACTCCTATCGTTTTGTAAAGATAAATGATATGCCTTCTAATATGAAATATATAGTGCTTTTTTCTTATTCTTATTAATTATGACAAAGTTAGTATATGATAATAAAACAAGCAGAAAAGGATATTCATAATGACATATATCATAACCGCATTATATTTATGTGTAATTAGCACCAATACAGAGGTTTTTACAACAGATAAAATTCCTGATAAAATTGGCTCATGGACAAAAGAACAGAAGGTTCTTGAATTTTCGCCAGATAACTTGTTTGATTATATTGATGGCGATGCAGACCGATACCTACCTTATAACTTTCAAAAATTAAACGTGCTTTTTTATCGCAATGATTCCAATCCCGAAAAAAGTATAGAGGTTCAAATATATCAGATGGCGACACATTTGGAAGCATTCGGAATATACTCTGTTCATAGAGACCGCAATAAGAATGTTTTCCCCTACGGGGAGGATGGTTTTATTGGTGAGAATCAAGCCATGTTTTATCAGACTCGGTATTTTGTCAAACTCATAACACAGCACACACAAAACGCAAAATCAGACCTTGAACTTTTTGGGAAGGAAATATCTGGATTACTTCCCAGATCTGAAGATACCATTCCAGAATTATCGTGTATGGACCAATCTAACAAAATTCCTCGTTCGGAATGCTATCTGGCTAAAGATGTTCTTGCCCAATCCTTTCTACCTCGCGGGACTACCACACTTTTCAAAATAGGAGATAAAACCGCAACGGGGTTCATAGTCATGTTCAAAGACGATACAGAAACCAAAAAAGGTTGGAACGAATACAAGAACTACTTAGAAGAGATTGGCGCAGAGTATCAATCTCAGGAAAATGAACTTATTATCACTTCCCCTGCATCAGAAATAGCAGTCATATCATTGTTAAAAAACCGAATTATAGGCGTCTGGATGCCCCAAGGGGATATTTCAGAACTCCAAAAAATACAACAGGGCATAAAAACATGTCTTACACAAACGACTAAAAGAACCGATACAAGTCAAGATAAAAAAGAATCCAGCAAGTAATGAAATTTCTAACAAAATTATGTAAATATCTATTTTTTTATCTCATTATTCCTATTCTTATTCTCGCAGGTATTGAAGGTTTTCTACGTTATAAAGGTTGGGGTGAAAACCGATTTCCATGGAAAGAACAGGTCGTTGGAGATGAAAAAATATATACAAAAAATCTTGCTTTCTATCAACAATTCTTTGAACATCCTGTTAATCCATTAGAATATGAACCCCACATAACAGTCATTCAATTACCAAAACCAGAAAATACTATCCGTATCTTCATTTTCGGAGAGTCTGCCGCATTAGGCTGGCCTGATTCGAGTTATTCGATGGGAAAGTTTCTGGAAGTGATGTTAAACATGCTTTATCCAGAACATCGCTGGGAAGTGTTCAATCTATGTTTTGCTGGAATTAATTCACATATTATCCGTTATTTGGTAGAAAATAGCCTCTTTTTACAACCAGACCTTGCTATATTTTATATGGGAAATAATGAAGCCCATGGGACATTCGGTCTACTCCATTCGTTTAAAAACTCTATCCCTCTTTCTCCCTTAATTGTACAAACACATATATATTTGCAAAATCTCTACCTTGCCCAAAAACTCCGCGAATGGACAATTGTATTGGGAATCTCTCACCCTCAAAAACCTATGCAAACGATTCGATGGGATGACCCAAAAGTAAATATCGTGAAGAATAACTTTGAAGAAAATCTAAAATCCATTATTAATACACTCAATAAACAACATATTCCCGTTTTCATCAGCACGATAGGTGCAAACTTGCGAGATTGGCTACCTATCGAATCATGGTTCCGAAAAGACACAACAAATGCAGAAGCAGAAAAATGGTTTGAATATTTTAACAAAGGACTAAATTTTCTAAGGGGGAATAATATTACAGAAGCAAAGGATACCTTTAAGCAAGCCATGCAGATTGACTCTTCTCCCGCTATTCTCAATTTCTTTTTTGCATGGTCATTACTGGCAGAAAACAACGAGGAAGAGGCTATCCAATATTTTTTAGAAGCATGTGAAAAAGACGGTTTCGGTTTTGTTCGAGCAAAACCTTTTATCAATCAATCTATCACTAAAATCACAAAAGAGTATTCTCAAACCAAAAATGTTTCCTTAATTCCTGTGGCAGAGAATCTTTCTCAACATGCAATAAAGAATATCCCTGGCAATGATTTGTTTATAGATTCATGCCACCTTAATTTTTATGGAAGTTATATTACTGCCTGTTCCTATCTCCAGAAAATTATTCAATACTACTCGTTAAAGCCAAATCCAGCACCTTCATTCGAAGATGTTCAAATAAGATTAGGCATTACAAAAAATAAAGAGTATGAGTACTATTCCAATGCCTATATTGAATTACCTCCAAATTTAATTTACTTCCCTGAGGGATGTAAAACATTTAACTATAAAGGATTCCTTAATCAATTAAAGGAAACCATTATTCCTTCCTCCTCTGAAGATTTCAGTCAAACCTATCGATATGACCCGAAAAATACGGAAATGATATTCAACACTTTAACGGACACTCCTGATGATATTAACCTATCTTTCATCTGTTTAGACATCTTAAAAAAT
>JAIWNQ010000162.1 GCA_020216745.1 Candidatus Hydrogenedens sp. | reverse complement strand
TTAGGTTCTTTTCGTGAGGGTATATTAAAAACAATGGAACTATGTAAGTTCTATCCAAACAACATAAATCTTTATTACTTATTATTTGTTTTTGCTTACTATGCAGACGATAAAGAAACTGTAGAATACGCTTTAGATAAAATTAAAAATTTTGCCATTTATCCACAAGATATTTATCTAAACATTTCTCTTAAATGGGCAATAAAACAGGATAAAATAGAAGAATCTATAAGGATTAGTAAAAAATTAATCGCTCAAACTCGTTATCTTCCTTTGCAAAAGACATTAGCCCAGTGTGTCTTAATAAATGAAGACAAAAATTTAACATTCCAGCAAAAAATGGCACAATGGGAAGAAATTCTCCAGAAAAACCCATGGTCATTTGACAGTTTTGAATACATCAGCAATCAAGTCCAGACCAAGACTCACGAGGATATGTTTAAAGAAGTTTTGTTGAAATTAATCCAAAAGGATACCAAATCTCCTTTGCCTTACACTTTTTTATCTCGTATTTTTGAAAAAGAGGATAAAATCCAGCAGGCAATTGAAATATTACAAAAGGCGATACTTGTTTCACCATCGAGCATATTTATTTACTATAAGTTAACTTGCTTGATTACAAAAAAAGCAGAACAGTTACTAATAAAAGGTGATATTGAAGAAGGAAACCGTTTGTTGGAAGAAGCGGTTCAAATATTTCCATATTATGCCCCTGCTTGGCTCAACTTGATAGACACCTGTTCTCTATTGAATGATGAGCAGGGTCTTCTGGAAAAATTAACAGAATGGCAAGAAATGCAAAACAAAGAGATTATGAAATATATCTGGGAGATTATTTATTAGGGAGAATCTGACTTGTCCGCCTTGTCTGACTTGTCCAACCCGTCCAAAAAAATCAACCTTTGCCCCGTAATACGAGGCAAAGGTTGAAGGCAATCAAGGAATTGATTTTATTGATTATTCACAGAGTTCGAAAACACCGGCACCACCCATACCACCACCAATACACATGGTCTCGAGACCCCATTTTACACCACGGCGTCTCATTTCATATATCAGTGTGCATGCGAGTTTTGCTCCGGTGCAACCTAAGGGATGTCCAAGAGCAATGGCACCACCATTAACATTTACGATGTCTGGGTTTAAGCCCAGAGTTTTGATTACATACAGCGTTTGTGAAGCAAACGCTTCATTACATTCAACCAAACCAATGTCTTCCAATGTAATTCCTGCCTGACGACATGCTTCTTGAATAGCAGGAATTTGAGCAGGTCCTAAGTATCCCGGGTCCCCAGCGCCAACTGCGTATCCCCTTAACCGTGCCAACGGTTTCAAGTTGAACTCTTTTACAATATCCTCACTCACAATAACTGTCGCAGCGGCACCGCAACTGGTTTGGCTTGCATTTCCTGCTGTTGTTACACCTTTACCTGCGGGACCCTGAAATGCGAGTTTCAATTTGGCTAACCCTTCAAGCGTTGTATCCGGTCGTGGACCTTCATCAGTATCGAATATGAAGGTTTTTCCATCCAGACCTTTCACTTCTATCGGGACAATTTCTTCCTTAAATTTTCCTTCCTTAATAGCCTTTGATGCTAATTGGTTACTACGAAGTGCCCATTGGTCACATTCTTCGCGTGTAATACCAAAATCATTAGCAACATTATCAGCACATTGTCCCATAGATGTATAGGCACGAGGATTTTCACGAATCAGGCGTGGATTTGGACACGTTTTGTTACCGCCCATTGGGATAACACTCATACTTTCGACACCACCTGCAATACCGACATCTAACATGTCACATTCAATTTTCGAAGAAAGAATAGCCATCGTATCCAGACCTGATGAACAAAACCGATTTACAGTTTCACCTGCGATAGTATCTGGTAAACCAGCAATTAACAAGCCAATACGACCGACATTCATCCCTGCTTCTGCCTCTGGGAACGCACAACCGATAATACAATCCTGAAATCGCTCGGCAGGTATACCTGACCGTTTCACGACCTCTTTTAATACTGCCGCTAATAAATCATCTGGGCGGACATGTGCGATGGCACTTCCTTTTTTGGACTTACCTACCGCAGTTCTACATGCTGCTACAATATATGCTTTTTCCATATATAATCCTCCTTACAACTTTAAGGTTAATTCCGCAATGGTTTACCTGTGGTTAACATGTGTTGAATTCTTTGTTGTGTTTTTTCTGTTCCGCAAAGACTGCAGAAGGCTTCACATTCCAAATCAAGCAGGTCTTGTTCGGTGATTGGTGTTCCTTCCGCACGATCGCCACCAGTCAGGATATAAGCCACCTTGGTTGCGATTAGCATATCGTGCTCTGATGCAAATCCAGCTTCTTTCATTCCCCATACCGCCGCTTCAAATGCTGCACGTGGAGTTTCACCTAATGCCCATAATCTTGGTGGACGTGGAGGACGATAGCCTGCTTGTATCAAGCTCAAGCATACATTCTTTGCCCTGCCCACTTGAAGTTCAAAATTCGGTTCAATTATATCGGTAGGTCTTAAGTAACCTAATTCAACAACCTCAGCACCACTGGTGCCGACCTTCGCCATAGCAATATCTTCAAAGGAACGGCGGATAAATGGGAATGGATCTGCACTTACTCCTTCAGGTATTAATTCTAAAGCCCGAACCGTCATTTCTTTTGTTCCGCCACCTGCGGGAATAACACCAACGCCAGCTTCTACCAATCCTGCATAGGTTTCCCCTGCAATCACACATTTTGCACCATGCATACAGATTTCAAGTCCGCCACCGAAGGTATAATGATGCGGTGCTATAACCACTGGCTTAGAACAATATTTCATCCGCATATTGGCTCCCTGCAAACCACGTACCATTGCTTCAATAGCGTTCCAATCCTGTTGCATGATTTGCCCTAAAATCAGGAACAGATTAGCACCAGCACTGAAATGCGGTCCTTGGTTTGCTACAACCATACCCTCATATTTACCCTCTTCCAGAAGGTCTACTCCTTTACTCAACATGGTAACAATATCTGCATCCACTGCATTCATCTTGCAATGAAATTCACAGCAAATAATTCCATCACCAATGTCAATCAAACTGGCACTGTCGTTTCTATCAATCTCTTTATTGGGCTGTACTTTGACAGATGCCAAACGAATCTCTTTCGGGTTCTTGGGTACTGGCTTATAAGATTTCGAAGCCACATCAAAGTAATACTCAACACCATTTTCTGTTTTATAGAAGGATTTGCCACCTGCTTCTATTACTGCTTTTGCAATGGCTGGTAATTCAAACCCTTCATCTTTCATTCGCTTGCAAACTTCGTCAAAACCTAACAAATCCCAGGTTTCAAAGATGCCTGCTTCCCACGCAAATCCCCACTTTACTGCATTATCAATGTTAACTATATCATCCGAAATTTCAGGGATACGATTCCCTGCATATTTAGCAACATTAGCAAACATCTTAAATACAAATTTAGAACCTTTATCTTCGCTGAAATGCATTACCTTCAATTTTTCCGCAAGATCTTCAATACTACGGACTGCACCTGTGCATTCAAACTTTGCTTTTATCGGGTCACGATATTCTACTGTGGCAGGGTCAATTGCTTGAACAATTGCTTTACCCTTTTCATCTTTCTTATCTGTCTTCTTATAGAACCCACTACCTGTTTTATTCCCCCACAGTTTTTTCTCTACCATCTTCTCTACCCAATCGGGCATCTTAAAGTAATCCCTGCACTCATCATCCGGACAGCCATCGTATACATTCTTTACAACCTTAACGAATGTATCCAGACCAACTAAATCTGCGGTACGGAAGGTCGCAGAACTGGCATGTCCAATTGCAGGTCCTGTAAGAGCATCAATCTCTTCAACCGTTAAACCTTCCTTCGTCATTTCATGGAGTATCCACGACATTGTAAAGGTTAGAATACGATTGGCAATAAAGTTTGGCGTATCTTTTGCATAAACAATACCTTTGCCTAATACATTTTCGCCAAACCATGCCATGGTCTCAATCACCTCAGGGAGTGTATCCGGTCCCGGAATCAACTCTAATAATCTTAAATAACGAGGTGGATTGAAAAAGTGGGTACCCATAAAATGCTGGCTCATTTCTTTCGGCATATCTTTTGCCATAGCACGAATTGGGATACCGCTGGTGTTTGACGTAACAATACTTCCAGGCTTACGATGTTGAGCCACCTGTGCATATACCTGCTTTTTGATATCCAGGTTTTCCATCACTACTTCGATAATCCAGTCACAATCTGCTATCTTGTGCATGTCATCCTCAAAGTTACCTGTCTCTATCATGTTCAGATAACTTTTACTGTAAAGAGGTGACGGTTTCGCTTTAAGCAGATTTGCCTTGTTACCCTCGACCAGCGCATTACGTTTCTTTGGATTCTTTTTCTCATCCTCAGAGAGGTTGGGAGTTACAATATCCAGCATAATACTGGGAACTCCACAGTTGGCAAGGTGTGCCGCAATTGCTGCACCCATTACGCCAGAGCCTAAAACTGCTGCCTTTCGAATTTCCCTCATGAGTTTCATTCTCCTCTGACAAGGTTAAATGTTAATTTACAAACAACATAATGTTATCTATACTTACCGTTCGTTATACAACATTTATAATACTATCTGCAAATTGAAAATGCAAATTAATTACTAACTACCAAAAAATACCTCCTATTTTTAATATTATAGATTTCATTCTCAAAGATTTTAGCAATTTTATAATAACTACTTAGTTTTTTGCTTAAATTCAAAAAAATAGGTCCTATTAAATATAGGACCTACAAAAATATATTCCCTTTTTATTTTTCTCTATTCTGTTGCCCAGCCGTATTGAACACGAGGCATGGGTTTTCCTTCCCGTTGGAGGTAACGCAATTCTTTATAACTTATCAATTCTATTCCAAGCGATTTGATGTACTCCCGTGTTTCTGGTTTGCAGAAGAATTCTGTATCCGCTGTTCTGCGACCTGCGGAACCTGTAGTAGCCTTCATTTCAGGGGTCAATTCACCACAATGAATATAAATTTCAGATACTTTGCCTTCAGGAATTTGTGCTAATCGTTCTTTCCACCAACTTTCAGTTGCTTCAATCGTTGGTGGGTCATCCATAAATAGTTCATCGGGATGTAAAACACCTAATTCATCTGCTTTATCTATTAAATACTCACCACCGTATTTTTTCATTAATTCACGACCTGCCATACGACAGGGCAAATTATAATCTTTTGCAATTTTGATATATATTTCGTGGTACCCTGGTGCATATTGTAATGTGCCCATATGAGAATCAATATGTGTTACATCAATCCCCGCGGATAAAGCCTTATCTATCTGTGCTCGAACTTCTTTCTCTGCTTCTTCAGGTTTTGCATTTAAATACACAAAGGGCACATCTGCATAGAAGTAGCCCATCTCATCACATAAACTTGGAACCGCAGTCCTTCCCAATACAGGACCCCATTTATATTTTCCCCATTCACTGGTTAATGTCGTATGCACACCTACGCTGGCTTTTGGATTTTCCTTGATTAAACTCACCGCTTCTGGAAACCATGGACAGGGAACCATCACAGTTGATGAAGTAACACCACCCACTCTCAAAGCCCGAATCGTCGCCATATTGGTTGCATGATTCATTCCGAAATCATCCGCATTAATAATCAATACTTTTGCGTTAGGTGGAAATCCCAATCGTTCAACCAAAGGAATTTTCTTTGGTTGGTCCTGAGCACAAACAGAAACGGTGATTGTTAAACACATAATAAAAAACAAAACTTTGTTTCTCATATAGATACTCCTTATATTATGTTAGAATAATTTTGGTTCTATTTTCGTTAAAATTATGATTGGATTTTAGACCCATATTAATCACATTTTGTTTTACTTATTTATTTTAAGAACAATAGAATACCTTAATTATATAAAATTGTTTTAGTAAAAGGACATATTATGAAGAAAACAAAATTCTATCTTATTACTATTTTTATATCTGTTTTCCTATCTTCTATTACTATAAATACAATGGCTCAATGGCAAAAACCTTCTAAAGAACCTCAAATAAGTTATAACGTCTTTGCAGAATATGACACCATAAAACCAGAACTCCCTGTTAAAATAGCAATACAATTTCAATTAGAAGCTGAATGGCATATTAATAGTAATAAACCTTTAGATGAATTTTTAATACCCACAGAACTTCTGTTTGAAGAAAATCCTTCAATCCAACTAATAAAAATAGTATATCCTCCTTCTAAAGAAGTGAACTTATCCTTTTCATCAGAGCCATTATCTGTATTTGAAAATGATTTCTTCATTGGTATCGAACTCATAGTTCTACCGAATATTGAAAACCGTAATTTGATAGAATTAGTAGGCTCCCTGAAATATCAAGCATGTAATGACCGACAATGTCTTCCTCCAACGTCTATCCCAGTTAAATTATCCCTAAATTTAGGTGATAATTCTATCCCAGCGAACGACAATATACAACAAAAAATAAAATCTATACAATGGGACAAAGCAGAATCCCTTCCCGAAAAAAAAACAGCCCAACAAGAAAAACTTTCCGACCAAACTTCATCATCCCCAAAAAGCACGATGGTTTCTGACCAAGGAACCTGGGAAGAACTTATAAACGATTTTCATATCGTATCCCGATTAGATGGTTACGCCAATCGAAATGAATTTATACGATTCATAGAATCTACTGAGCAAGAAGGCTCCGCCACAGTCTCTAAAAAAGGCAATCGTAGCATTATTTCCCTACTATTTATCATTCTCATCGGTGGACTTGCTTTAAATCTTACTCCGTGTGTATTACCTGTAATCCCATTAAATCTGGCGATTATTGGTGCAGGAGCACGGGCAGGCTCACGCATACGCGGGTTTTTACTCGGTTTAGCCTATGGATTAGGAATCTCTCTTGTCTACGGTGGGTTAGGTATTGCAGTTGTTTTAGGCATTTCCAAAACATTTGGTGCTATCAACTCAACCTACTGGTTCAATGGCTTGATAACATTATTATTCATTATATTAGCATTAGCCATGTTTGACTTTATTATCATCGATTTTTCACGATTCCAATCCTATCTCGGCTTCCGCAGAAACACAAAGGGAAGTTTCTTCGTCGCCTTATTTATGGGCGGAGTGTCTGCATTATTAGCAGGTGCTTGCGTGGCTCCTGTGGTTATATCTACAATACTGCAAGCACAGGATTTATATAGTCAGGGTTATTCTTCTGCTCTCTTCCTCCCTTTATTATTAGGTGTAGGAATGGCTTTGCCCTGGCCTGTGTTAGGTGCGGGTATGACACTTCTACCCAAACCTGGCAAATGGATGGAATACGTTAAATACGCCTTTGGTGTGTTCTTACTTTGTCTTGCAGGTTATTATGGATACACAACCTATTCATTGTTTAACATAGGAAGTATCCAGACAGAACAAATCACAGAAGGTTGGCGTACTTCATTAGCAGAAGGATTAAACGAAGCAAAAACAACAAACCAGCCTGTTATTATTGACTTTTGGGCAACATGGTGTAAAAATTGCCTTGTCATGAATAAGACTGTTTTACCTGACGAAACAGTTCAACAGAAGCTGAGCAACTTTGTCAAAATTAAATACCAAGCAGAAAACCCCGATGCACCCGAAACCCGAAAAGTTCTCGACCATTTTGAAGTGTTAGGTCTACCAACATTTATCATACTTAAACCAAAAGAAAAATAATATTCAATTTGTTACGATGTAATCTATGACTATTATCTATCAACTCTTAGTTGAACATTTTTTTACAGTCGTCGGGTTTCTATTTGCGGTGTTCCTTATCCTTAAAATTGTCAGCGAACATCGTCGTCCTGGCGGTGCTATATCATGGGTTGTAGCGATTCTCTTTGCTCCATATATCAGCGTCCCTTTGTATTTCATATTCGGAGGCAGAAAAATAGCCAAGAAGATTAATCGAAAAGAACCTCTATATGCTACCCCAAGCATAAAACCTGAGCAACCCATAAAAAATCCAATAGAACGAGTCCTTTTATCATCTGGCATGCCTCCCATACGACGGACACATTCCGTATTATTCTCGTTTGATGGTGTTGAAGCCTATAACAGATTGATACAAATTATAAATGAAGCAAAAGAGTACATTTATTGCACAACCTTTATTTTGGGCAAGGATAAAACAGGTTTGAGTATCATCAATGCATTAGCAGAAAAAGCCAAGCAAGGGATTCGAGTATGTTTGCTATTAGATAGCCTTGGATGTCTAACTGTTACAAAAAAAACACTTGCACACTTAATACAATCAGGTGGAGAAGTGGGTTTCTTTCTACCCGTTCTACCCTTACGACGGAAATGGTCTGCAAACCTTCGCAATCACCGAAAAATTGTGATTGTCGATGGAACCATTGCCATGATAGGTGGGATGAATCTCTCGGATAATTTTATGGGTCCTGTGCCTTCGCCCAAAAGATTCCTGGATAATACAGTCTTCTTAAAAGGGGAAGCCATTTACGATATTGAACAAGTATTTCGTAGCGATTGGTATTTCACAACAGAGAAAGAACTGCCAGAACCCAAAACAGATTCTTTCAATACCGAGACGAATGCCCACTCCCTTCCAGGGCTTGTGCAAGTTGTCGCCAGCGGTCCTGATGTTTCCGAAGACACCCTATATGATGCCATACTAACCGCATGTATGGAAGCAAAGGAACGAATCTGGATTGTTACACCCTACTTCGTCCCAGATGAACCCATCTTAAAAGCACTTAACCTCCAAGCACGAGCAGGAGTAGATGTTTCTATCATTATGCCCAAACATTCCAACCACAGGGTAGCCGATTTTGCTCGTGGTCCTGCCCTTCGCGAACTCCTCGATAGCGGTGCGAATATATGGTTTTATGAGAAAGGCATGGTGCACTCTAAATTACTTGTATTTGACCGATTTCTTGCTGTAACTGGTTCGCCCAATTTAGATATTCGCAGTATGTATCTCAACTTTGAAATTGCACTGTTCCACTACTCCCCAAATGAAATTGATGCTGTTGCAGGCTGGACTTATCAACTCATGAATAATTCAAAAAAGATATCCTCACTCTCCGACAATACATATCAAATCTGGCTCGAGAATCTCAGTCTCCTCATCGCACCTCTAATATAGCAAATTACAAACTTGGTTATTTGTCAACACAAACTCTAAATTTATATTAAAACCGTTACTAATTTTCACCTCTACCATTTCCGCCTCTATTTCTACCATTTGCACCATTGTTTCTACCATTATCCACGTTGCTATTATTACCCCCGTTATTATTCCCTTCTCGTTGATTTTCATTCAACCTATCGCGAGTTCTTTCACGGTCTCTATCCTGAATCCCTTCTCCTGAAACATTAAGGTTACTAACTACTCGTACTTTAACCTCTCTCTCCACACCGTCCAATACCTTTATTTTTATTACTGACTCCAACGGAGAGGTGTTTGACACCATTCCAAGTACGGAATTATCCAACTTCACAGAGATAGCCTCCCTATCCCACGGTCCCGTAGATACACCTTCATCAGGAGCAACAACAATCCACTCCTCCATCGGTTGAACTATAAACTCCATTCTCGTCCCAATCAGAAATCTATTCCAGACCCGAAACTCCTTTTTAATACCATCCATAACATCATTTGTAGTAAAAACAACATTTTTCGGTGAATAAGCCAATTGCAACCCACGCCACCAACGATATACCTGCCTCGCCTTAATCATATCCTTCGACAAATCACCTACCTGCTCACATCCTTGCACAAACATCAACATCGCCAGACAAAATCCAATAACACTCATATACTTCTTCATATACCCAAACTCCTTAATTAAATATTTATTACTGTAAATATAACAATATACTACTATTAATATTATAACGTTAAATGTTAAATATAATTTAAAAAATTGAAATTTTTGGTGTTAATTAAGAAATTTTATTTCTGT
>JAIWNQ010000161.1 GCA_020216745.1 Candidatus Hydrogenedens sp. | reverse complement strand
TTTTGTTTTGGGGTATATTTATTATACTTTTTTAATTAGCAACCTTGAACACATAATGTTATTATGGGTCGATAGATTATGAAGAAGTATAAACATCCAAAGGCAATTCGACGGTGGATATTAGAAAAGTTGTATGAGCGATATTTAGAAAACCCAACAGAAATGTTGGGCCCAGAGGACTTTTTGGAAACAGGGAAGATTGATAAAAAACAATTAGCGGTAAATATTCATTACCTTTTTGACCGCAATTTAGTAGAACTCATTACAGGGTATAACCCTCCACTTTTTGTTGCAGTCCGAATCACACCTAAGGGAATTGACCTTGTAGAGGATTCGCGTGAGTTCGACCGTCTCTTCCCTGCATTTCCCGAAGGACTTGAAGAAGACACGGCGGAGATTCTGGACATTATGGAACAATTAGTTGTTGAGGCAGACCTAACACCATTAGAAGGAGAAATACGAAAAAATATGTTGCGTGATATTCAATATTTGCGTGACGAATTATCAAAGCCTGCTCGCAAATGGCGTAAGGATGTGATTGAACATGTGATACAATGGATAGAAAACAGTTTGGGTAATTTAGACAGAAATGAATATATGCCATCTTTATTATTAATACAAGAACAGGTGCGCAAATTGTTATGATAGGATTGACTATTGAATGAAAATAGAAAACACGGTAGAAATAAGCATTGTTATTCCAGTTTATAACGAAGAGGAAAATATTACCACAGTATTAGATGAAATTATCGCGGTCATGGATAATTTAGGTCGTTCGTATGAAATTATAACCGTGGATGATGGCAGTAAAGATAATACATTTGAAATTTTAAAAAAGTATCATGGAGAAAAACCGCAGGTAAAAGTTATCCGCTTGACACGCAACTTTGGTCAACATCCAGCATTATACGCAGGGTTTAATTATTCACAGGGGAATGTCATTGTTACTATTGATGCAGATGGTCAGAATCCACCTCAGGAAATTCCAACGTTAATAAAAACATTAGAAGAAGGCAACTACGACTTTGTCCAAGGCTGGCGACAATCTCGGCAGGATAGTATATTCCGCACATTTTTCTCACGAATAGTAAACTGGATTATCACAAAAATAACCCGTGTCCAATTAATGGATATGGGATGTGGTATGGCTTGTTTCAATCGCCCCACTATAAAGAAACTGATTCAGGCAACTCATCATTCACGATATATTCCTGCTGAGGTGGCATGGATGGGACTTAAAATAAACTCTCTTCCGATTACTCAAAGAAAACGAAAAAAAGGTCGAAGTAGATATAAGATTTGGTCTTTATTTTGGATTAATTTTGATATCATTGCGAGCATCAGCACATTACCAGTAGAGATAATGGGCTTTATTGGTTTCCTCTTTGCAATTATTGGCTTTGGAATTGGTCTTAGAATATTATTACGACGTATCTTATGGAACATGACATATAATGATATGGCAACGGTAACAGCCCTATTCTTTATCCTCGTCGGTGTGCAAATCCTATGTACCAGTATCCTTTGTGCGTACATAAGCCGTACATATCGCGAAGTTCAACATAGACCCTACTACATTATAGAACAGGTTTTAACTGATGAGCACCGTTGAAATATCCCTATGTAAAAGCATCCGAAAAGAAGATCTACTCAATCTACTCGAACGTCAAAAGATATTTCCTTATGACTACATTCGTGGTATTACAAAAGAACAATTTATTTCATACATGTATAAAGAGATAAAAAATTGTTCAGGAAAAAACGTTAATTTTTTTGTAGCCTATAATAAAAACCAAGTTCAAGGTCTGCTCATTTTGCAACTTCTTCCTTGGGACTCCACCATTTTTGGGTTCCCTTGTGCAAGAATCAAATACATCTTGGCTAATGAATCAGATACGGATTATGAAATAAAATTGGCACTCATCTCTAAAATGGTAGCATGGGCTAAAGAACATGCCATTCAATTTATAGATGTACATATATCCCCAATAGATTTACATGGAATAAAGGCACTTACTAAAAATCATTTCAACCTCATCGCAACACATATACATCATGTTTGGGACTTTCGTAACAACTTTGTATTAGAGCGAACGCATCACATTCCTATCCGAATTGCTACTCTCGACGACTTGCCTAAACTGGAACAACTTACCGAAAAATTTATACCTCCTCTTAATCGGTTCTTTTTAGATGAAAAAATTAGAAATACAAACAAGGTACCTGTTATGTTCCATGAGTGGCTTAAAAACTCCTTGTTAGGTAGAGCAAAATGTTTTTTGGTTGCTGAAATAGACAATCAAATTGTAGGTTACACTACGGTCACAGTAGACGAAGAAATAAAACACACATTGGGTGTTGTGATAGGCGATGTTGAACTGACGGGAGTTATTTCAGACAGCCAAAATAGGGGCGTTTATCTGGATATGATTACCTTTGCGGTACATTGGGCTCAAGCGAACAAATTAGATATTATGGAGGGAGTAATCCACATAAGTAATTCCCCTGCAAATGTGGTTCCACCTAAACTTAATGCGCGTATGTTAGGAGCCCATCATACTTTCCACTGGCATGCAGATTAATAAAAAATCACCCTTTTCCCCTCGAAACTATTTTTGTGTTGGAAAATTCGTTAATGGAATTCTGGTAACCAGGAGCCGTGAGCCTCAATCAGGTCATCACAGAGATGTACAATTTCATCAATAGTCAGTTCCGCTGATGTGTGTGGGTCTAACATTGCCGCTTGATAGATATGTTCCTTCTTCCCTGTCAAAACTGCTTCGATAGTAACCTCCTGCACATTTATATTTGTCCGATTAAGTCCTGCACATTGTACAGGCAAGTCTCCAACATAGGTAGGCGTTATTCCGCTACGGTCTGCAACACACATCACTTCAACACAACATTTATAGGGCAGGTTAGTAATCAACCCATAATTTAATACATTTCCACCAAAGGTAAATGGCTTCCCTGTTTCTATCGCTTCTAATATATATGATGCATATTCATGTGTTCGTTCGTGAGACAATGGCTTATCTAAACTTGTCAATTCATCCCTGATATATTTCCACGCTTCTATCTGTGCAATACAACGTTTTGGATATTCATCCAAAGGTATATTAAATTCATCAATTAACTGTGGTGCTTTACTCTTGATAAACCACGGAACATATTCCGCATTATGTTCACTCGACTCGGTCACATAATATCCGAACCGTTTCATAATTTCGAATCGAATTGTATCCTTCCAGCGGTATTCTGGCAGTTCCGCCCGGCGTTTAATTTCGGGATACAAGTCTTTTCCATCCCGTTTCACTTCCAATAACCATGCCTGATGATTAATACCTGCAATCCTCCACTGTAAATTATCGTCTGGTAGTTCTAACATCAAACATAATTGTGGTGCACATACCTGAACGCTATGACATAAACCCACTGTTCGCACTGACGTCGCTTTTAAAATAGCCCCTGTAACCATTGCCATTGGATTCGTATAATTCAACAGGAGAGCATCGGGGGCTACCTTTTCAATAACTTCGCAATACTTCAACATCACAGGGATAGTCCGCAATGCACGGAAAATACCTCCAATACCTAAAGTATCGCCTATTGTTTGCCTTAATCCATACTTCTTAGGAATTTCAAAATCAATTACAGTACATGGTTCATAACCACCTACCTGTATGGCGTTAACAATATAATTTGCATCCTTAAACGCCTTATCCGCATCTTCAGCCAGATATGACTCAATCTTCATATCCGCCCCTAACGTCCTATTCAGATTTTTGACCATTCGCTCTGATTCACCCAACCGTTCTGGGTCAATATCCAATAATGCAACCGTCGCATCCCGAAGTGCTTCAACATGCATACAATCACCTAAAACATTCTTCGCAAAAACAGTACTTCCCGCACCTAAAAAACAAATCTTGCTCATAATCGTTCCTTTGCTATGATATGTTAAAAAACAAACAATTCAATAAAAACAATAAGAGATATATAATTTAAATCTTTTTACCTTTTAACTTCAAAAAGGACAGTTTAATAGAAACTCAGGGAAGATTTGATACGTTATAATGGCAATGAAAAATAGTATGTAAATGAAAAAAGCATAGATAACATGTTAAAATCAAATATTAATAAAAAATAACGATAAGGATTATAATATGAAACTTGTCTTCTTGAAACTTTCTGCTTTGTTAGTGATTATTGTTGGAATAGCATTCGTCGGACAATTTATCCAATGTCCATATGTATGTTCTTACATCGCAAAAACGACAGATGGCTCTCTGGACGTGCTATTTCCAGGTTCGTTTAAATTACTATCAGGAATTGCTTTTATCCTGATAGGTGTTTATTCCTTCCTTCCTTCCTTACGACGAAAAAAACCTGCAATTCGTATCATTAAACAGAACCTCGAAAACGGCGTGTCGGAAATCAATCTCGCAACAGTAGAGAAAGAATGCGAAGCCATGCTCAAAAAAGTTGCTCCATTAAAACAAGTCTCCATCACCTTAACTCCAAGTAAAGACCAAAAAAAGGTATGCGTAGTAGTAAATCCCATTATTAATTTAACAGAAGACCAGAACTTACCAGATGTTCAGGAACTGATAATTCATCGCATTGAAGAATTCCTCAATAGTTATTTCGGGCTTTCCATTTCACCCCCAGTGCTCATTAAATTAGATAGTTTCCAATTAGATAGTGATAAAATTTACTCATCCTTAGGGAAAACCGCTTTCGATACAATTTCACAAAAATATGAGACTACCGAAACCAATATCCCAGAAGAAAAAACCGTTCAAACAAAAACGTCTCTATCAACCGCTCCACTAGATGAAAAACCCATCTCTGATGATTACCTTTCATGCAAAATAGAAGAACCCAAACAAGAAGAGATAAATCCTCTTCCGACTCTGTCCGACCTATCCAACCCGTCTGATTCGTCTGACAAGTCTGACTGGTCTGACAAGTCCGACTCACCCAACAATACAGAATTTCCTAAATATTAAGGAGTTTATACGTGCTGTGTAAACGTATTATACCTTGTTTAGATGTGGCTGATGGTCGAGTTGTAAAAGGTGTAAAATTCTTAGGTTTGCGTGATGCGGGCAACCCTGTTGAAATAGCTCGCCGTTATGATGAAGAGGGAGCAGACGAAATTGTATTTTTAGACATTCGCGCCTCAACAGATAATCGTAAAACGATGTTAGATGTCGTTCAGAAAACAGCCGAACAGGTATTTATGCCTCTTTGTGTTGGAGGCGGTATCCGAACCATAGAAGATATTCGTCTTCTTCTTAGTGCAGGTGCGGATAAAGTTTCCATAAATACCCCCGCCATCCTAAATCCCGATTTTATTAATGAGTCTTCTGCTCGTTTCGGTTCGCAATGTATTGTCGTTGCCATCGATGCCAAAAAGGTAGGTAATCGCTATATCGTGAAAAGTCACGGTGGTAGAGATGGTGGCAAACCTACCGAATTAGAACCCGTAGCATGGGCTATGGAAGCAGAACGACGTGGGGCTGGAGAAATTTTACTTACCGCTATGGATGCTGATGGTACCAAAGAAGGTTACGACATTGAACTAACTCGTGCAGTAGCAGAAGCAGTTAATATTCCCGTTATCGCCAGCGGTGGCGCAGGGAATTTAGAACATCTGCGGTCCGCCTTACAGGAAGGCAAAGCAGACGCTGCTCTTGCTGCATCTATCTTCCATTTTGCAGAATATTCCATTCGCGAAGCAAAAGAATTTCTTGCAAACCATGGCGTTCCTGTGCGATTATAATAGTATCTAACAAAAAAACAGGATGAACTAATGGAAAATATTTTTTTAATTTGTAACATCTCTACAATCACACAAGGGGTGTGTCTTCATCCTGCCCACATATTTCGATGGTGATACCTTAAAATCTCCCTTCTTATATTCCTCCCTCTCTTTAAAAGTAATTTACCTATACGAAATTATTTTAATATGATAACAATAAAAAAATAATAGGAGATTAACCATGAAACTCAACGATTTAATTAAGTTTGACAACCAAGGTCTTATTGTTGCTGTCATTCAACATGTAGAAACGGGTCAAGTGCTTATGGTTGGATATATGAATTCCGAATCATTAAAAATCACACTAAAAGAAGGTATTGCCTGTTTCTGGTCACGTTCACGGCAAAAACTCTGGCGTAAAGGAGAAACCTCAGGTAATGTTCTTAACGTGCGGGAGATACGCATCGATTGCGATGGCGATGCTTTATTACTTCGCTGTGACCCAGCAGGACCAACCTGTCACACAAATGAAACCAGTTGCTTTTACCGTAGAGTAGAAACCGATGAATCTATAATCTTAGATGGCGATGGTGTCGCCAAAGAATAAACAAGAAGGAGATTTTTATGATTTACCCATCCTTTGATGAATTTCGCACAATTGCTCGGCAGGGTTCTATTGTGCCTGTATATAAAGAATTATTAGCCGACTTAGAAACCCCTGTAAGTGCCTATTTAAAAATCTCAAGGGGATACCCTTATTCATTCTTACTTGAAAGTGTAGAACATGCCGAAATCCTCGGTAGATATTCCTTTTTAGGTGCCAATCCGTCCGTCATTTTTCAAGCACGAGGAAATAATGTCAGTATCACTCGGAATGGAATTACAGGCTCTTTCACCTCAGACCAGCCATGGAACGAATTGCGAAAACTCATGAACGAATACACCCCTGTAATAGTGCAGGGACTTCCTCCTTTTTTTGGAGGGGCAGTAGGTTACATTTCTTACGATACAATCCGATTTTTTGAAAACATACCTGATAAAAATCCCGATACTTTGGGTTTGTCTGATATTTATTTCATGATAACCGATACCTTACTTATTTTTGACCATTTGAATAATCGTATCATGATTGTCTCCAACGCTCATGTTCGTTCCAATGCAGAAAACGCATATAATGAATCCATCCGTAAAATTGGGGAAATTGAAGCACGACTTCGCGGTCCTTTAGCAGTTTCTACAGAACATGTTCACCAAACTAACGGGCAAATTGAAATTAAATCAAATTTCTGCAAAGAAGATTTCTGTAAAGCAGTAGATAAAGCCCGTGAATATATCTGTGCTGGCGACATATTTCAAGTTGTTCTTTCTCAACGTTTTGCAAGACCTGTCTACGCCAGTCCTATCAACTTATATCGTGCGTTACGGCGAATCAATCCTTCCCCTTACATGCTACTTATGCAATTCCCCGAATTAGCCCTTGTCGGTTCCAGTCCTGAGGTAATGACGCAGGTAAAACAACGCCGATGCCTACTTCGTCCCATTGCAGGAACACGACCTCGTGGAAATACCCCTGATGAAGACCTGGCTCTCGAAAAGGAACTGATTGCAGACGAAAAAGAACGGGCTGAACACATCATGTTGGTTGACCTCGGAAGAAACGATTTAGGTCGCGTTTGTAAAATCGGAACCGTTAAACCCGTTCCAAACCGATTCATGGTCATTGAGAGATATTCCCATGTTATGCACATTGTAACTGAAGTTGAAGGTGAACTTCGTCCTGAATGCGATGCCTTCGATGCATTACAAGCAACATTCCCTATGGGAACCGTTTCAGGAGCACCTAAAATTCGGGCTATGGAAATTATAGATGAATTAGAACCAGAACGACGCGGACCCTATGCTGGTGGTGCTGGTTATGTTAGTTTCACAGGCGATATGGACACCTGTATTCTTATCCGCACCATGATTGTAAAGGATGGTATTGCTTATTTACAGGCAGGAGCGGGTATCGTTTATGACAGCGACCCCGAACGTGAATACATAGAAACTGTTAACAAAGCAAAAGCACTGTTCAAAGCAGTAGAATTTGCTGAGAAAGGATTGGAACTATGATTCTTTTTATTGACAATTATGACTCCTTTACCTACAACCTTGTCCAATATTTAGGTGAAATGCACCCGGAGATGAAGGTCTATCGGAACGATACGATTACCATCCCGGAGATTGAGCAAATTAATCCCGATTATATTGTTATTTCCCCAGGCCCCTGCACACCCCGCGAAGCAGGTATTTCCGTAGAGGTCATCAAACAATTGGGACATAAATATCCCATTTTAGGCGTGTGTCTTGGGCATCAAAGTATTGGGTACGCCTTTGGGGGCGACATTGTTCGTGCAGAACGAATCATGCATGGAAAAATTAGTGAAATTTACCACACCAATGCCCCCTTATTTAAAGGTATTCCATCACCTTTTGAAGCGACTCGCTACCATTCCCTCCTAATTAAACGGGACACATGCCCAGAAGTGTTAAAAATTGTCGCGAAAACAAAAGAAGGCGAAATCATGGCGGTGGAACATAAAGAATTGCCTATTTGGGGCGTCCAATTCCACCCTGAAAGTATCCTCACTGAATATGGTAAAATCCTACTACAAAATTTCCTTTCCTTGGGGAAAAAATAAAAATAAGGAACAACGGATGAATCTCAATGAACGGAAATGGTACGGATGGGGACTAATACAAGGTCCCGATTTACTTAAAGATAAAAGGGATTCTTTCTGGAATTGGTTACGTGAACTCTCAGGATTTGCAGAACTACCTTATACCCCACCTGTTGATATAAATTCCATTCAGATGAGTGAACCTGCACTACCACCTCCACTTATATCCGAATTAAAAGCAAAAATACCGCAGGGGAAAGTAACATCCGAATCCATAGAACGAATTATACATGCTCGTGGGAAGAGTTATTTGGACACATTAACCTTGCGTTCGGGTAGATTACCAAATGTTCCAGATATTGTCATCTATCCGAAGACAAAAGAAGAAGTTATTAACATTATCCACTGGGCTTCACTAAACGATGTAGCAATTATCCCTTTTGGTGGGGGCACAAGCGTCGTCGGCGGAGTAAATCCAATAAAAGGGCAAAATCATTTAGGAATTGCAACCCTTGACCTACGTGCAATGAACCATCTCATAAATATTGATACAAAATCGCGAATCGCATGTGCAGAAAGTGGAATAGAAGGACCTCATTTAGAAGAACTTTTACGAAAGGAAGGCTTTACTTTAGGGCATTATCCTCAGTCATTTGAATTTTCGACATTAGGGGGATGGGTTTCTGCTCGGGGAGCAGGTCATCAATCTATCCGTTACGGAAAAGCAGAGGACTGGTTCGCAGGAGCAGAAGTAATAAGTCCCGCTGGATTATGGAAAACAGAAGCATTCCCAGCTTCCGCCGCTGGACCTCAAATCAAAGACCTTATCCCCGGTTCCGAAGGCACTTTGGGCATTATGACGAATATAGAATTCCGTATCCATCCACTTCCTCAGGAAAAGTATTACAATGCATATATATTTCCCTCATTCGAAGCAGGCGTCGAAGCCAGCCGACAACTAATGCAAACAGATATCCCCCTTGCTATGATACGACTCTCCGATGCCCAGGAGACCTTCTTCTATACCGCTATGCAGATGGGCGGAGGCGACCCATCATCGCTACCCCAATTCTGTCTCATGCTTATAGGGCTGGAAGGAGATTCCCTATGCATTACCTCAGGCAAACAGGTAATAGAAAATATATGTACAAATTATCAGGCAATCTCCCTTGGTGAAGGTATTGCCAACCAATGGTTCAAACAACGATTTCTTCTCCCCTATCTCCGTGATGAAATGTTAGATTTTGGACTTGGTGTAGATACATTAGAAACTGCAACACGCTGGAGCAACCTTCTTAACCTACACGAAGCCATATATAACGCCATTCGGGATACCATCCAAAACGACCCTGACCAAAAACCTCAATTCCCTATCGTTATGGCACATCTCAGCCATGCCTATTTGGATGGGGCGAGTCTTTATTTTACATTTGTATTTCCCCGTTCCCAGAAAGACCCTTCTCAGCAGTGGCACAGAATTAAAAATACCGCTTCTAATGTAATTCGTGAACATAATGCCACCATTTCACACCATCATGGAATCGGCACCGACCACAAGCCCTGGTTTGCAAGT
>JAIWNQ010000160.1 GCA_020216745.1 Candidatus Hydrogenedens sp. | reverse complement strand
GAAAAATCTGCCCTTATCTACGAACTCCTTCGACAAATCAAATCACAAATCGACCCCAAAAACATCCTCAATCCCGGAAAACTAATATAAACCACATCCCAAAATCTTATCCTCACCTCTTACTACAATGTGCATTGTCCACCTTATCTATTTTATCTGGTCGGTTTATATGCACATCAATCTTATATTTATCATAGACATCAAAAATCTCCTTGCAAAACTGCATAATCCTATTATCCCCTTTCTCTTTCGCCTCTTTATAAAGCCTTATTATAAATCTCTTCCCAAACTCTGTCTGAGAATAATTCTTCTTTAAAAAGTTATGTTCCGAACATAATGTCTGTCCATTTTCAGCAGTATTTATCCCTCCCTTATCCAGAGGAATTTTATGGTCCGCATGTATCTCTACCCCATCTGCTTTGCCTCTTCCACAAACTACACAACGATAATTGTCTCTTTTAAATATTTCTTCCTTCACTGAAATAGGAAATTCAAACAACTCTTTTTTCTGAATGAAATCAGGGTCATATTTATAAATACCCTTTTTTACCTTTATCAGTATACCATTTTGATGTAGCTTTCGAATTCCTCGCCAGGTATCCCTTGGCTTTTTGCCGTATAACTTTTTATATTGTTCCTCAACCCAATCCACAACGGGTCCATGGGACAATTCTTCTTTCGGATGAGCAATAAAATATTCCAATATCAGGTCTTCAATACTAATATACTTCGACTCTTCCACTTCTATTCAGCCTTCCTCACCATATCGAACCTTAACTGGTCAATTTCAACTTCTTTTAATAATCGCTCCTCAGCTATCTTACAATAATTTTCATCTATTTCAATACCAATCCCTTTTCTATTTGTCATCGCACATGCAAGAAGTGTAGTTCCACTACCTAAAAATGGGTCTAATACAATATCTCCGACAAAGGTAAACAATTTGATACACCGCCTCGGTAACTCAATCGGAAAGGGTGCCGGATGCCCAATTCTTGATTTGCTCTCTCCCATAAAAGTCCAAACACCATTTGTCCACTGGACAAATTCATCCTTTGTTATATCCGATTCCCCACTTCCACTTGTTTTTTTCCAATCTTTCTTATATAACACCGCTATCATTTCCACAGGAGCAATCACATACGGTGCTGAAGCAGATAACCAGGAACCCCATGCAGTTCGCCTGGAAATATTCTGTTCATTCCATACAATAGCAGAATGGTATTTATAACCTATCTTTTTGGCGATTGTTATTACATCTGCAAACACACTTTGTTGCCCCCCTTTATTTTTATCCAATGGAATATTCAAACAAAACCTTCCATCTTCTTTTAACACCCTATATGCTTTATCAAGCCAATTAGAAGTAAATATCAGATATTCTTCATACGAAACAGTATCATTATATGAATTATAAGTAATATCTACATTATATGGTGGGGAAGTTACAATTAAATCAATAGAATTCTCTTCAATACAATCCGTCTCCAGAAAATCCGTATTGTAAATTCGTAAATCATTCCTTTCAAAATAAGGTTTTTCATTCATTCCTAATACACCTCAAAACTTTGTATGTAACATAATAATACTATCATACATTTTTTAGTTCTAAGAAACAAAATATAAAGCCAACACATAAATTGTACTTAATTTAGAACTATTCTACTTGCCCTATAATCTATTTTTAATTATTCCTCAAATTTCTTATTATTTCATCCTGTATCTTTTCTCTGTATTTGTCTTTGTATAAGCCGATTTGGGTAAAGGGAATGGTCTCAAAATTGAAGTTTAATGTAGATAGTATATCTTTATTTATCTCAAAGTTACCCTGTGCAGATTGGGGGAATAAGGCATTGTCGTTATTTACCAGATTGTCCTCAAAGATAATCTGGTTTGCCTCCATTTTTCGCATTACTTCGTTACATTTCCAGAATATGTTTCTTCGCACAGTATTTTTATTTCGGTCCTCATAAATGTGTGCTATTTCCGGATATCTCTGCACATAGAGGTTGTAATCCATATCGGGTTTGTTGAAAGCCTCATTCACAATATTTTTCCATTCTTCTTCGGTGCAGGTCTGAAAGGTAACCCCTATAAAGCAGTCCGCAAAGATATTGTTTTCTATCAGGTTATCCTTACCACCGTTTACCTGAACTCCACCGAAAATGCCATCTTTTGCGGAGGCTCGATAAAAAATATTACCATAGATTTTTACCCCTGATATAGGAAAATCCAATCTCACTCCCCCCTGTAAACGCAGACCTGACTTGTCCCAATTTCCGATATGGTGCCAATAGTTATACCGATACACCATACCGCGATAGGTCGGGTTTCCATAACTATCCAAACCTCCCTGGTCGTCTGATTCACGAACTACATCGCAAACCTCATTGTATTCTACAATAATATCGTTTCCATCCATGCGAAAAGCACTACTCGGGTTCTTATGAACAAAATTATGGGAAATTACATGTCCTACTCCTTCCCCGTACACTGCTGGATTATAGGTATGGTCAACACGGGCTAAATCGTAAAAATAGCAATTATCCACTTTGAACCCGCTCGGGGTCAGTGTTTTGCGGTCACCTCCTTTCAAAAAGACACCCCCTTTCCCTAATGTTTTGAAATCACAAGATTGGATACAATGGTTTCTCCCTCCATCAATATTAACACCATATCCACCACTATTCATAAAAGAACAACCCCGTATTTGAATATCTTCCCCTCCATATATCTCTATAATATTCCCCGAACATAACTGAAAATCAATGCCTTCTAAATAAATATGTTTAGCATTGTTAAAAACAAACATGGGTCCCTCAAACCATGAAAAATCAATTTGAGCGGAATCCAGTGAGTCTGGAGGATAAAAATACAAAAGCATATTTTCTCTATCCAGATACCATTCTCCGGGTTGGTCTAATTCACATAGCATATTCAAAGCATAAAATCGTGCCCCTTCTTTATAGCCATAAGCAGAGGCGGAATGTGCCAGTTTTATTTTTGCGGTATCAGGTGTTATTTTCTCTACTGTCTCATACGAGTCTGCCCAGTCAAAATACCAGTAACCGTGAAGTAGTATATTGGGTTCCATTACCCAATTTTTCAAAGGGCAATTGTCTACTTTTAGCACAACATCTTTCATTGTTGAAAAGCTTTCTAACTTATTCACAGGCTCTCCCTCTACCCCCGCTACATGTATAAAACCTTCATCGGGATACCTTGCCAGAGTCATAGGTTGACCATTGAAAAATAATTCCACATAAGGGAATGTGGCATATCCCTTATAGCTACGGTCCTTCTCCCTTAATTTTAAACTCCCAAAACCTCCTAATTCCAATGGCGGCAATGACTTTAATCCGTAGTCTTTCAAGTCCGCTACATATAATTTCTCCTGTACACTTTTTTTTATTCTTCCCTTCCTATCTTCATTTAGTTTTTTGAAATTTTTTATCTGGATACCTCCACTTATGACCGATTTATTCTCTACTGTAATAATAATTGGCTTTCCCCCATCCCCACTATGTTCCTCTGTAAAAATAAAGCGTTCGGATACTTTATACTCATCCCCACAAATAACAATTTTTATTCCTCTTCCAGGGAAATTTCCATCTTCTTTTACTTTTTTTATGTAATCGAGCATTTCCTTAAAATTTTTAAGAGATGCTATCTCTTTTTCCTCTTTTTTTTCTTCACATAAATTAAATACTTTTATTGTTTGTGAAGATAACTCAAGGGTAAACAGTAAAAATAAACCGAAAAATATGGCAAATATTTTTTTTATAATCATAAACTGACCCTTTATTTATCTATTTACTTATTTTAAAATCCATAACATCAACAGAAAAAATTTCCCTCACTCTATTTCTGTAAAATGTTAAATTTATTTTATTAAGTATCAGTTATTTTTTATAAACTCTACTGTTTGAATAAGTCCTGATTTAAGGTCCGTTTGGGGACTCCAGTCAAGAATCTCTCGGGCTTTATTGCCTGTTATGTAGATAGTTTGGACTTCACCAGGACGCAATGGGGCTAATTGGGGTTCTTCGTGGTAGCCCACAGTATTCGCAATAATATCAAAAATTTCGCGAACAGTTGTTCCCCTGGCGGAACCTAAATTTACAGTTTCATTTTCACCTTTTTCCAGTCCGAATAAAAATGCTCGTGCAATATCCTTCACAAAGACATAGTCGCGTTGAGGGGTTCCGTATCCATATAGAACAGGCTTGTTACCTTTGAGCATTAGTCCTGTGAGTATAGAACATACGCCAGCTTCGCCTTCAGGACTCTGACGAGGCCCATAAACATTGGGTAATCGTAATATGAGGTATTTCAACCCATGAAGTCGTTGATATAAGCCTAAATAATGTTCAAAGGCTAATTTGCTTGTTCCATAGGGGGACATGGGTTTGGGAAGATATGTCTCTGGAACAGGCAAAACATCCGTTTCGCCATATATGGCACCACCCGTGGAGGAAAAGATCAATTTTTTTACACCATATTTTACAGCACTATTTAATAGATTAATTCCACCTAATATATTTACTTTCGCATCAAATATCGGGTCTGTTACACTTTTTCGCACATCAATTTGTGCTGCTAAATGAGCCACAAACTCTGGGCGAAAATCACGAAATATGGTATCTATCTGTTCTGAACAAATATCCATTTCAACGAAATCTGCTTTCGGATTTAAATTCTGTCTTTTTCCTGAACTCAAGTTATCAATAATAAGCACTTTATGCTGATTTTCAATTAATATATCTACCACATGCGAGCCAATAAACCCTGCTCCACCTGTAACTATTACTTTTGACATAAAAACACCCTTTCTTTTCGATGAGTTATAGAACAATTGAAAATCTATAATATCAAAAAAAAGTATTCATTTTCATTGCATTTATTTTATATGTAGTAAAAATATTACGAATAAATGACACATCTTCACTTTCCTTTTCAATGAAATAAAAATAAATATTTTTTGTTTCTTGTTTATCTATAAAAGTAAATACATTTAAGGAGATTGGTTATGGCTTTATCTTTTCGTCCTGCATATAATGACATTCTTGAAGCGGTTGGAAATACGCCTTTAGTTCGTTTGAATAAGATTAATAATGATTTAAAACCGAAGATTTACTTGAAGTTGGAATATTTTAATCCTGGAGGGAGTGTAAAAGACCGTATTGCTCTGGCTATGATAAAAGATGCGGAGGAAAAGGGATTGCTCAAGCCAGGGGGCACAATTATTGAAGCAACCGCAGGAAATACCGGTTTAGGACTGGCTCTGGTGGCAAGCGTGAAAGGCTATCGGTGTATCTGTGTTATGCCTGATAAGATGAGTTCGGATAAGGTTCGTCTTCTGCGTGCTTATGGTGCGGAGGTAGTAATTACTCCAACCAATGTTCCACCGGACTCACCTCAAAGTTATAATGGTGTTGCGGACCGTTTAGCTCGTGAAATACCCGGTGCATGGAGACCTAATCAGTTCCAGAATTTAGCCAATCCCGAGATGCATTATAAAACCACCGGCCCCGAAATATGGAAACAAACAGAAGGGAGAATCACAGCTTTTGTGGCAGGTGCGGGCACAGGTGGAACCATTAGTGGTGTAGGAAAATACTTAAAGGAAAAAAATTCTAAGGTCCAAGTTATTGGTGCAGATATTGAAGGGTCTGTACTTAGTGGTGATTCCCCTAAATCATGGAAAGTAGAGGGAATTGGTGAAGATTTCGTTCCCCATACTTTGAACGCACATGTTGTGGATGAATGGATTCGTGTTAGTGATGCGGAATCGTTTCACACAGTTCGTAGGTTAGCACGAGAAGAGGGAATTATGTTGGGAGGTTCCAGTGGAACAGCAATCTATGCAGGATTAAAATATGCTCAGCGTTGTTCGGATAATGACTTAATTGTTATTATGTGTCCTGATACGGGTAGAAATTATTTGAGTAAAGCGTATGATGATGAATGGATGTTCAAAAATGGCTTTACGGATATATCCCCTGACCAAACACATATTGGTAAAGTCCTTGAAATCATTGGGAGAGAAGGGCATATCTGGACTTTGAATAAAGAGCAAAACCTGGAAACTGCGATACAATTATTCCGTGAAAAGGGAATATCCCAGATACCTATTGTTGAAGGAGAAGAGGTTGTGGGTTCGGTTGAAGAGATTACTATCATGCATGCTTTACACCAGGGAAAACCATCTACGACCCCGCTTTCTGAGGTAATGGCTCGCCCTTTACCCGTACTTGATGCGGATACAAAGACAGAAGAAGTATATCGTCTTCTTTTAGCTGGCAACCCAGCGGTTGTTATCCGACAGAATAATCGTCTCATAGGGATTATAACCCGAACTGATTTGATATACTTTTATGAATTACGGAAGTAAACAAGGTAAATACATACAGGGAAAGGAATAAGATAATGCAATTTGCAACTCGAGCTATTCATGCTGGACAGGAGCCCGACCCCTTAACTGGAGCAGTAGTTACTCCTATTCATCTTGCTACAACTTTTCAACAAGATGCTCCCGGCAAACATAAAGGATTTGAATATACACGCACACTAAATCCGACACGGAAAAGTTTAGAAGAATGTATTACTCAACTCGAAGAGGGTTCCGCAACTGCATGTTTCGCTTCCGGTGTCTCTGCAATATCCGCAATAATACAGACACTATCTCCAGGCGATGGTATTGTAGCGGGACATGACCTATATGGAGGGACAGTCCGCTTATTGGATAAGATATATTCGCAATGGGGTATTGAGGTTGTTTATGCGGAGGATAATCACCCGTCATCTTTTGAGCAGGCTATTCAGAAATTAAAAAATCCTCGACTTGTATGGATAGAATCTCCAACCAACCCTTTATTAAACATTGTAGATATAAATTCCATTGCTAATATAGCGCATAAAGAGGGCCTTAAACTTGCGGTGGATAATACTTTTGCTACACCCTATCTACAAAAGCCTTTGCTTTTAGGGGCGGATTATGTGGTTCATAGTAGCACAAAATATTTAGGAGGGCATTCGGATGTGCTTGGTGGTGCTGTTACGGTTAAAAATCTTGAAGATATAAAGCCAATTCAGTTTATTCAAAACAGTATCGGAGCCGTTCCTTCTCCATTTGATTGTTATCTTCTAATGCGAGGGATAAAAACCTTACATGTGCGAATGGAACGCCATTGCGATAATGCAGAAAAAATTGTTCAATATCTCATTCATCATCCTAAAATCAAAAAGGTTTACTATCCTGGACTGGAAAAACCACCCATTTTGGATATTGCCCAAAAACAAATGCTCCGCTTCGGTGGAATGATAACTATCGAACTGAAAGATATGAAAACACTGGAGAACTTCTACCAGCAGGTAAAAATATTTACCCTTGCAGAAAGTTTAGGAGCCGTTGAATCCTTGTTTTGTGTTCCTTATTACATGACCCATGCGGGTTTATCCGAAGAGAAAAAACAAAAATTAGGAGTTATACCAACCCTTGTCCGTCTCAGTATCGGCATTGAAGACATTAACGACCTTCTCTCCGACCTCAAAAATGCTCTCGACTAATAAAGCCATCAAAAACCATTATCAATAAACCCATATATCTACAACTCTAAATGTCTTCCTTACATTAAACCTTCAAATAACCAACTTTACAATTAAGCAACACTAAAACAGCTTTACATTGTGTTGCTCTTCATTTAAATTAATCCATACCTATCTTCACTCCACCTCATAACCTACTACCTATTTTCCCCGTTTTATAATCATACTTCGTCAATGAAATAGAAGTATTTCCGTAGCGTCTTATCCGAATTATTCAAAACATCCATCTATAGAAAATCTTCGAGACCATCTTCTCCTTTTTACAATTCATCATATAACAAAGAATTCAGATAGTAAGATTTTCCCTTTACTTTTTCCCTATTCCTTTTTTGTTATTATGTTTCTTCCTTTTTCCCTGTGGTGGCTCTGCTTTATAATAACCCTAATTTTTGTTTGATGTTTATATGTTTTTTAGTGTATATTTTATGTTGAAGTTGTGTATTTTTTTAAACTAATAAAAGGGAAGTATATATGAATACAAAAAAAGTATCTCAAAAATTTTGGAGAGTCATTAAACACATGATAAATTCAGAAAAAAAGTTTATTTTTATCTTTCTAATATGCATCTTCCTTTCTCTATCAAGTTATGGAGCCATACAAATAAAAACAATAGAAGAGTTGCAAAAAATTGGGAATGACCCTTCATATCCCTTAGATGGTGACTATGAATTAGCAAATGATATTGATGCAAGCGACACAATAAATTGGAATGATGGAAAAGGCTTCTTACCAATAGGTGCGCCAACTGATACAAACCCTAATAGACGCCCCTTCATAGGAACATTTAATGGTAAGAAAAAAGTAATAAAAAATTTATATATTGATCGAAAAGATGATGATTATATTGGGCTATTCAGCCAATTAGGAAGTAATGGGTCTATAAAAGTTGCTGACGTTTATGATGTAACTATTGAAAATAGCACTGATTATAATATTATAGGTAAAGATTATGTTGGTACGTATGCTGGTTATATGGAAAATTCAAAAATTCGTTTTTGTTTTGTCGCAGGCAAAATTGAAGGGGGGAATTTTGTTGGAAGTTTAGTTGGCTATAGTGGGACAAACTCATTAATATTAGGTGTAGTATGTTATATAGGCACAGAAGTAAAAGGGAATAATTCTATAGGGGGTGTGGTAGGAGGGAACAAAGGCATAATCGGAAAAACTTCTTCATCTGCCTTGGTTAGAGGTAATGATAATATCGGTGGAATAACTGGAGGAAATGAGGGACTAATTAAGTGGTGTGTTACATCAGAAGGAAGTCAAATAATTGGTAATAACGGGAGCACGGGTGGTCTAGTAGGATTTAACGAAAGCGAAGGAAATATTATTGAATGCCAAAGTGATAGTTCAGTAAGTGGTGTCTCAATTTCAGGGGGATTAGTGGGTTCGAATAAAGGTTCCATTATTGACTGTTTTAGTCAAGGTCCTGTAAAAGGGACAAGCGTAGTTGGAGGTTTAGTAGGTTGGAATAGTGGCTCCATTTTAAGAACTTATGCTATAGGTTTGGTAACAGGAACAACAGGAGCTGGCGGTTTAGTAGGTATAAATTCTGGAAGTGTTATATCAAGTTTTTGGAATACAGAAACATCCGGATTATTAGTTTCTGCTGATGGTGTAGGCAAAACAACTCAAGAAATGTTTGGGACTCAGATTTATATAGATTGGGATTTCGATTTTGTCTGGAAAGAAACAATTTATTATCCCAAACTTTTATTGGGTCAGGAGGATATCTTTCTGCCCGGAGAAAAAATTGTAGATGACGTCATAATGATATGGACAATTGAACAATTAACTATGATAGGAAATGTTTACGAATATCCACTGAACGGAACATATATGCTTGCTCGAGATATTGACGCTCAAAGCACAGCTGTAATGAACAGTGGAGCTGGCTTTAAACCCATCGGAACGAGAAGAAATCCGTTTACAGGTAGATTTTATGGAAATGATAATAAAATAGTAAACTTGTTTATTAATTCTTCATATAGTTTCACTGGTTTATTCGGCTTTGTTGGTCAAGGAGCGTATATAGAAAGGGTAGGGATAGAGAATGCAACTGTAAACGGAATTAGCTACGTTGGTGCTTTAGCCGGCTATAATCAAGGTGGTAGAATTGTCCAATGTAATGCCTATCGTGTTGGGGTGCAAGGTATATCAAACGTGGGTGTTTTAGTAGGTGGTAATGCAGGAACAATTGAAGAATCTTTCACACTACTCTCAAGAGTAACAGGACCTGCTACTACAGAAATGGGTTTCGCCTATGGAGGATTAGTAGGGTCTAATATTGGTGATATTAGGAAATGTTATTCATTTTGTTATGTTGATGGAAATACAAACATCGGAGGACTTGTCGGTGAAAATGCCTTTGGTGGAAACATACTCAGAAGTT
>JAIWNQ010000159.1 GCA_020216745.1 Candidatus Hydrogenedens sp. | reverse complement strand
ATACTTTATGCAATGCTGATAACAATGTTGTAGGAATTACATCGGTAGGAGGTCTCGTTGGTAACAACGGTGGCATTGTCAGTGAAAGTTTTGTAAATCCATGCGATGACCGCGATAGTATATTAGTAAAAGGTGATAAAGAGATTGGTGGTTTGATAGGGCAAAATGGATTTAAAGTTAATAAATCTTATTCTACAGTAATAGTCGCGGGAATTTTTTCTGTGGGTGGTCTAATCGGTTTCAATTGGTATGGTACTGTCGACCAATGCTATTCATTAGGGAGTGTTTTAGGTGATAAGTTTTATATTGGAGGACTTGTAGGATATAACTGGATTAGTGATATAACAAACAGCTATTCCGGAAGTTCTGTTGTAGGCGACTGCATTGTTGGCGGTTTAGTTGGATACCATAGAGCAACTGATTTCCCAGGATTAGACCCGACTATCGATATACAATCTACAATAGAAAACTGTTATTCAATAGGTTCAGTGAATGGGGAATCCTATATCGGCGGATTAATAGGATATTTGGAAGATATAGACTACACAATAGGAACAGTAACCAATAGCTATTGGAATATAGAAACAAGTCAATTAACAATTTCTGAAGGTGGCGAAGGCAAAACAACAGAACAAATGAAACAATATGAAACATTCACAGATTGGGATTTTTCATCGATATGGGCAATTATAGAAGGACAAACCTATCCATACTTCCGTTGGCAAGAAATAATGATAATAGTGCCTAATTTTGTTGGATTGGATAGGGTTACTGCAGAAGCAATTCTTACTGCGACAGGATTATATGGAGTCTTCACAGAGAAATGTGATAATAATATACCTGCCACTCTTGTTATCACACAAGAACCAAGTGAAGGGGTTCAAATATCTTCTAACAAACCTATATACTTAGTTGTCTCTTCTGGACCTTGCCCTGTATCTGTTCCGAATGTTGTAGCTAAAACAGAAAGTGAAGCACGTAATTTAATAACTCAGGCAGGTCTAAACGTAACCGTGAATTATGAATGTAATAATACGTTCCCTGCAGGTAATGTAATACGTCAGGATCCCATCGTAGGACAAATGGTACCGGTAGGAAGTGTGGTTAATATATTTGTTTCACAGGGGCCATGTCCAATATCTGTTCCAGATGTGATAAATAAGACAGAGAATGAAGCACGCGATATAATTACTCAAGCAGGTTTAGTACTTGGTACGGTAACTCAGGAGTGTAGCGATACAGTGGTTGAAGGTAATGTAATTCGCCAAAATCCGGAAGCAGGGACACCTATTGGTCCTGGGGCTCCTGTTAACATAGTAATAGCCATTCCTGGTCCATGTTCAACTGTTCCAAATTTATTTAACAAGCCCGAAAGTGAAGCACGTAGTTTAATTGTAGAAACTGGCTTGACAGTCGGTACAGTTAAACAAGAGTGTAGCAATACAATAGCATCAGGGAACGTGATAAACCAGGAGCCCTCTGCTGGACAAATAGTAAAGGTTGGGACTACTGTAAATTTGGTAGTCTCAAGTGGGCCGTGCCCTGTGACAGTTCCTGATGTTGTGGGTAAGATAGAGAGTGATGCAAGGAATTTATTAACATCTGTAGGATTAAACGTAGGAACCGTCTCTACAAGTTGTGATAATGTAATCGCATCAGGAAAAGTGATAAGTCAGAGTACTCCAGGGGGACAACAATTATTATTTGGTAGCACAGTAGATTTAGTTATTTCTACTGGACCATGTCCTGTGACGGTACCCGATGTATTAAATAAATCTGAGAGTGATGCGCGGAGCCAGATAACAGCAGTAGGCTTAGTAGTAGGGGTAATAACTCAAGAGTGCAGTAACACAATATCTGCGGGAAAAGTGATACGTCAAAATCCAGAAGCAGGACAACAAGCAAATGTTGGGACACAAGTAAACTTGGTTGTATCCACAGGTTCATGTCCCGTTGCAGTTCCGAATTTAGTGGATAAAACAGAGGCAGAAGCGCAGAATCTATTAACAGGGGTAGGTTTATCACTTGGAACAGTAAGTTCAGAGTGCAGTGATACAATAGCAGTTGGAAAAGTAATACGACAGAATCCAACAGCAGGTGACCAAATAAGTGTTGGAAGTGCAGTAAATATTGTTCTTTCATCTGGATTATGTCCTGTAAAAGTACCGAATATAAAAGGGAAAACGGAAAATGATGCGAAGAATATGATAACAACAGCAGGCTTAACAACAGGCACAATAACCAAGGAATGCAATAATACGATATCGGCAGGAAAAGTGATACGTCAAGATCCACCTTCAGGCGAAGAAGTAAGCCCTGGAACAGAAGTAAATTTGGTGGTATCAGATGGTCCATGTCCTGTAAGAGTACCGGATGTAACAGGAAAGACGAAGGAAGAGGCACAAAGACTGTTAACGGATGTGGGTCTAATTTTTGCTATCGTTAGTTCCAAGTGTGATGATAAGATTCCAAAAGGGAATGTGATAAGTCAACAGCCAGAAGCCGGTGAGTCCTTAACCTATGGTTCAGTAGTAAGTGTTGTTGTTTCAACAGGACCGTGTCCAACGACAGAAGGAACGAAAGAAGGTGAAGGAACAAAAGAAGGTGAAGGAACAAAAGAAGGTGAAGGAACAAAAGAAGGTGAAACGACAACAAAAGATCAATTAATAAATGGATTAAAGACAAATTTTGCTGGATTAGATACAAATGGCGACGGCTCGGTGAGCTGGGAAGAAGCAAGCAGTAAATATCCAAATCTAACGAAGGATGTATTTGATTCGTTAGATAGTAATGGCGATGGTAAGATTAGCAAGACTGAGGCTGGTATAGAGGAAGAGACAAAAGGTTGTGGCTGTTTCGGACAGAAATCATTAAATAATGATAACTGGCTCAAATATTTATTAGACTTTGTATTATTCGGAATGTTGGTACTTGCTATGAGCGGTATGCAAAGGAGAAAAGAATAAGGGTTTTTAACAACCCTTACGAATTGTGTTTATCGTTTTTAAAAAGTTTACTTAAAAATCTTAGTGTATATTTTGAAAGTGGTGAGGATGGTTAATCATTTTTAAAAGTTTTTGGAAAGTATATATTCATTTTTTTATACTTTTTAGTTGACCTTTTTTAGAAAACCAGCAGAGAATAAAAAAGAAACCAACAACAAAAGCAGGACCAGAAATCATCACTATCCATATAAGGTAATAAATTTGGAAACCAGAGGTTATAGATGCTTTTACAAGTAATGCTATGTAGAGCAGTCCAGCAAGGATATATGCGATACCGCCAACAATCTCATACTTCCATGAAATTACTAAAATGATTGATAAGATAATCGAAGGGATATTATGCATAAACAAACCTAATAATGTGTCCCAAAAATCAAGATTCATTTCAAAAATGTCCAGTGAAAACATTGCCAGAAATAAAATAAAAAAAACAGATAATATTCGTGGTATCCAATAAATCACCTTATCCACTTTTAATTCCTTGCCAATTCATACTTTTATCTTTTAATCATATAATTTATTAGGTTGTACAATAAAACCAACTTATTATTTCATTATATAAAAGTTGATAGTATCGTTTTTACACGGTTAAAAGATGCATGTTTGTATAATTTTATGTAACTAAACAGCGTTATATGAGATACGTATAGATGCAATAAGGGACGTTTAGGAGGTAGTAAAGTCTTTCGACAAAGTCAAAATGAAAAGAGTAGTTTTAAGAACATATTATTCTACTATAGCGATTTGGTTCCAGTCGTTAAGGACGATTTCAATAAGATAAAACGTTTCTTTCTTTGTAACTTTAATATGATGAGCGATTTGTTTTCCTTTTAAGTCAAAAAGGCAAATAACAGGTTCTTTATGCCAATTGAAGGTTTTTGAGACAGTAGTGATGATTCGTTCTTTCCCAATTATGTAGCCTTCGTTAATTTCAACAGGCGTGAATGGGAACATGTGATTTATGGGTCCATATTCACCAGAGCCTTCACCTTCAGATGGAATAATATCGCTATAATAGTAGTATAGTAAACCGTTTCTTAATGCAGTGATTACCGATTTCATAATAATTTCTGCACACTTTTTCTTCCCTTCCTCATCAAATCGTTGTGGTCGAATACCCAAGATAATAGGAGTTGATAGGTGTCCTTTGGCACAGTAAACAGTTAACGGTGGTTTTTTGTCCATGTAGGTCAGTGGATTTACAGGGTCATTTTCAAATTCAGCAAATCGAAATACATTTGGGATATTTTGTTCTTCATTTGCACTTGGAAAACTGTTAATTACTGATATACCTCCTTTGGACACAATATAGTTAAGAATATCTTTTCTTGCTTCTGCTCCGATGACCCCACAATCGGTATACTTTCTCGTAATTTTTCCCGTTACTTCATCAATATCAACTGTATAGCCATCCCATTTTTCATAAGTATGTCTATCAGCCCTTCCAATGGGTCCCCAGTTTAGGGTAAATTGGTCAATATAAACACCATCTAAGCCGACCTCATCCATCAGAAAATCTATCTGATTCTTAAAGAACTTGTAGCGGTAATTTTCTTTTTCCAGATATAACATGAGATTTAATGTGTTTGGGCTATCTGGATAATAGGTATCTACAATAACTCTGCCATCCTCTGTTTGTAAGATAGAATCTACCCAGCCATTAATACCTGTTTTTAGGACTTCACTTTGTTTTTTATCAAGTATGTAGCCATATTTTCCGGAGCGAGGGTTAGAACCTCCGGGAAGTATTTCTCCACCTTTGATATCTCGTTTATCAATGGTATATAAATTAGTTTCTGTAAGACCTAATATTAAAGCATCAGGTTGAGATTGCTTGATTCTCTCGATAATAGATTTGATTTGTTTCTTATAATCTTCTCGTGTATATACCTTGCCTGTCTCAGGATTTAAACTGTAATAATCTAACCAAGGTCCGACTGTATATATTTTAATTTTTCGACCTGGAATAATCTGGTCCGAAAAAGCAAAAGGTCCCTCAATAGTATAATTAACATGCCATTCATTCCGTACCTGGTTAATAAAGGTAAAGTAATCACCTCCCTGTGAGGGATACAATGAAAATTGGAAGGTATAACTTTTGCCCTTATCCAAACCAAAATGTTTTGTGGAATATTGGAACATATTACTCTTCTTTGTTATCTCACCTTGTGCACGTAGTAAATTATCTTCTGCCAGAAAGCCTAAAGAGGTATTTCTATAAGCCATAAAGATAGTTGGATTTTCTGCTACTCCTGCTAATCTCTCCGTATCTTCAATACCTGCAATCCGATATCGAACAGGCATATCTTCTAAGATAATTTGATGTGCGATAATAATTCCAATAGGTTCATCATTCTTGTTTGTGATAGTTTCTTTAATACTTATTTTTTCATTTTGTACTTCGATTTTACGCATTATTAAATAGTCTTTCCCTGAGGCTTCGATGGATACCGAGTTATCAGTGATTTTATGAATATCTATTTTCCAATCGGGAGGATTCTCATGTGTAGAATCAAAATAACTGAAACCTATTTTCTCGGATGGATATGAATAAGTACTGACAAGTTTATACTTTCCCTCTGCTGTTTTAATTTCTGTTTCACCATCTTGTCCTATATTAACAGTATAATTTTTTACAGAAATACTTTCTTTAGTATTTATGTTCGTATATGCCATCATCTCTGGTTTTGAATATTTTTCTACGAATTCTTTTGGCAGATATCCTATCTCAAGGTTTTCAATGACCATATCTATATTTTTATCTGGGACATTTTTGTTAATATACGTATTGATAAAATTGATTTGATTCTTTTCTGCCTTTTCAATTCTCTCGTCTGCACCTACTTCAATATAATGAGCAACATCCGAAATATTTAATAGATACCAGTATCCCTCTTCTTGATAATTCAATATTCGCTCATCTAATGTATTTCCATCTCCAAAATATACCAAAAGTACGGGAACATCATTTCTTATACTCCACCATGCTTTTTCGCCAAGGGTTGTTTTTAATGGACTTCCACGGTTAATAAGACGATTATACCCACTTGCCTGCTCCGAAAAAGACGTTCGTTTGTCCAGCTCTTGTCCGTTCACCTCAATTCCCAAATATTCATTCCAGCCTGCTGGTGTGTCCGTATGCAAACGTGCTTTAAATTTCATAACCAGAATCATATCTTTCTTAATCTCAAAAGGAGGTATTTCCAGAGAATATGTGCTCACATCCGTATCATGAGAATGAATAATAATAGGAGTATCCATTTTCCAAGCAGAAACAAAAATATTAGTTTCACACAAAGAAGATGTATAAGATGGAATAAAAGGATAAATAATAATTAGGCATGCTAAAAAACAATTCTGTACCTTCTTCATATTTCTGCTCCTTATTAATCACTAAATTTGCAAGTTGAAAGACCAGAAATTCCTACCCTATTTATAGGATAATCAATAAGTAAAATACAATTAATATACATCCGTTTTGCTATATATCATAAATTTGCCAAAAACATGTTTCCAAGATAATTATGGTGCTTCAACTAACTATAGTTTTTTGTAATATTTGTAGAAACGTGGTATTAGTTTTCTACTTTACTATTGTTGTATGGTCTTTAATTATGCAGAGGCTCCAGAACCGGGACAATAACCATCTTCACTCTCTGGGTTATCTGGACATGGGTAATACCCACCTATATTAAAGAACTGGATTACACGGAGTAACTCGCTTAAATCAATTTTCCAATCTCGTGGATTATAATCAGATGCATGTTGAGTACAATTTTTATCTCCATCAAACCCAGGGATATATCCATCCTCCGATTCTTCTCCAGGTAAAGCACAATGATACCCACCGAAATTGAAAAGCTGTATCACCCTAAGAAGTTCTGATAGGTTTATTTTCCAATCAGCATTTTGGTCTGCACTATGTGGTGAAGGCGGAATTTCACCTTCAATTACTCCTTCTGGAATCCCTTCAGGAGTTCCTTCTGGAATTCCTTCGGTTGTACCTTCGCCTTCTACGATTCCTTCTTGCATCCCTTCTGATGAGCCTTCTACAACGCCTTCACCTTCGGTAATGCCTTCACCTTCAACAGTTCCTTCTATAATCCCCTCACCTTCGGGAATACCTTCGCCTTCCGGAATTCCTTCTACGGTACCTTCACCTTCAGGAGTCCCTTCTATAATGCCTTCGCCTTCGGGGGTTCCTTCTATAATACCCTCACCTTCGGGAATACCTTCGCCTTCCGGAATTCCTTCTACGGTACCTTCACCTTCAGGAGTCCCTTCAACAATACCTTCGCCCTCGGGGGTTCCTTCTACAATACCTTCACCCTCAGGAGTCCCTTCTATAACGCCTTCGCCCTCTATAATCCCTTCCCCTTCAGGAGTCCCTTCTACAACACCTTCGCCTTCGGGGGTTCCTTCTACAATACCTTCACCCTCAGTAGTCCCTTCTATAATACCCTCGCCCTCTATAATCCCTTCCCCTTCAGGAGTCCCTTCTACAACACCTTCGCCTTCGGATATACCCTCTCCCTCCGGAGTGCCTTCTATCATTCCTTCTCCCTCTACTACACCTTCGCCTTCCGTCGGGCAGGGACCTTCTGATACGAACAGATTTACAGGGCTACCTTCACGAATTGTTGTCCCCGCTTCAGGTTCTTGACTAATCACATGTCCACTGGGAACCAGATCATCACAAGTGTAGTTAATAGTTCCAACTGTCAATCTTGCTTCTATTATTGCAGTGTTTGCTTCAACTAAATCCATTCCAATTACCGACGGGACCATGACATCCTCAGGGATATTTAAGCAATCATCCGGAATTTCCGATGGATCTCTGTCGTCTACCTCGTCCAAATAGTTGGGTATACCATCGTTATCGCTATCCCATGGATATGGGTCTTCTTCATCCAGAATCCAATCGCAGTCATCATCGATGTCATCCGGGTCCATAATTCCATCTTCGTCGAGGTCATCGTAGGGTCTCATATACGGCATTACACCAACATCCGTTGTGAAAATATATGAACCATTACTGAAGTTCAATTCAACAAAGTATGCTTTCCAGCCGGATGTGGGTGGAGTAATCTGGGTAATGTATGTTTTTGAGCCTGGGGTAGTCTCACTGAGTGTAGAGGATGTCCATTGCGGACCTGCACCATCATAATATCTAAAGTCTCTTGCAGTTGGATTTTCCGCTTGCCATAGCGTAACAGATGTTGGAGTCGTTACTACCTTCACCTGGATATTGCCGTCAGGCAAGAACTCCCAAGAATATGATGGCCTGGAACCTGTACCTGCAACTGAGTTAAAGTAAACGATTAATGGGTATACAGTTTGTAAATCTATGTTATCACCTAAACTATGTCCTGTATTGGGCACATATCTGATTCTTTTTTCACCGGGAAGTAGATGGTAGTAGAATCGAGATGAATCGGGCAGGAAAAATTCGTCTCCGCTGGAGTTAATGATAAACTTAGGCATTGTATATTGCTCAAGGTAAGATATAGGGTCAACGATAGCTCGCAGTGCAGAGCCACCGGGGGTATTCATTCGCTCGAATATATGTAGTTCGTTGTAAGGTTCAAGAGTTTCCGAAAAGAAACCATAACATTTATAGTGGTGCTCCATTTGAACATCCATCCTGAGTACATCTATCACCATTGGAACTGCGGAGATAACCCTCGAATCTACTGCGGAGGTAAGCCATGTAGTCCAACCCCGCTTAGAAGCGCCACTGACTACAAAGCCTGTAATGTTTTTACTGTGATTGTCCAAAACTATTTCCTGAATCGTATCCATTGCTCTCACAGCACTTTTGACCATAGGTAAGAGCACTGGCCAGTAGGGATCAGGATTACCAGCATCGTAGGTTTGCAGGTATTTGTCGAAGGTATATGCAATAATCTCATCTTCGGTGCGGGAGAAACTTTCATCTTTGAAACGAAGTGGTTGATTTGGCACCTGTTCCAGTAGTGCCACTGGAGCACCAGTAATAAGAGCAACATACTGAGCATAATCCCTAAGGTTAGTAGCGGAGGAGCCGTTGTTTCCCCCAGATATTATTAATAATCCCTTTGTTTTTGTTATGGTGGCAGGGACAATAATTGTTAGCCAGTGTTTCCATAAAGTTCTATTCACTTCTGAAGAACTTCGCCATGTTTGAGAAGTAAGGTCAACCACATAATATGTATGAGTAATAGAACTTTCCTGTGCTGTTATTGAATAAGTGTATGACGAGTCTGGCATATTCACGTAATCTTCTAAAGGACCCGCATAGCAAACATTAAGGAAAATAGATAGAAGACTAATAGATACTAAGTAACATGGACAACGCATACCTTATATCCTTCAAAAATTAAGTTTATTAAATAATACTTTCAATATATTATATCACCATATAAAAATAAACTTACTCCTCTTGTTCAGAGGTCTCACATTTAATTATCATCTAAATTTTTAACTGGGTATTAAATAATTTGGCACGAATCCAATGTGGTTGAATTTTCTTTGTGTTATTTGCCAGTTTTTTATTTTCACTTTTTCCTTATTTATAATACGATTTAAACTTATGACTTATATTTTTTTTTGTAAATTTCAAGATAACTATATTAAGAAAGGGATATGAATTATGGGTAACTGGGTATTATGTTCTCTGCTATTAACCACGAGTTTTTTATTGTCTCAAACACCTAATTGGCATGAGGATGCTTTTTTCGGGATTCATTTTGATTTGCATCCAAATGCCAATGATAAAGAGTTGGGTAGAGAGGTTGATGCGGAACAGATACGTTCTTTTTTGGAGAAGGTTAAACCGGACTACGTTCAATATGATTGCAAAGGTCATCCGGGTTACACAGGGTATCCGACAAAGGTAGGTTCACCATCGCCGGGTATTGTCAATGATGCTTTGCGTGTATGGAGAAATGTTACAAAAGAGATGGGTATCCCTTTATCAATACACTATTCTGGGGTATGGGATACACGAGCCATAG
>JAIWNQ010000158.1 GCA_020216745.1 Candidatus Hydrogenedens sp. | reverse complement strand
AATTACATCCGGAATGGGGACGTAGAAAGCAGGATGGGACATTAGATACCAATAATACATGCCGAACAAGTGATTATGATACTCAACTAATGATACCTCAGTTGCTTGAAGTTATACAGGAATACGATATTGATGGGATGTGGATTGATGGTGAGAACTGGGCAAGTTATCCGTGTTGGTGTGAACGTTGTCAGCAGAAGTTTACAGAGGCAACAGGAATAAAGGAAATACCAAAGAAGAAAGATGATGTGAATTGGGAAGCATGGGTTACCTTTCATAGAGGTTTATTTACGAAACATGTTCAACAAATTGTTGAGGCTGTTCATAAGGTTAAACCATCCTGTATGGTTTGTAGCAATTGGCTTTACACTATGCGTCAACCGGAAGCAATTGAGGCAAATGTAGATTATCTTAGCGGTGATTTTACGCCTTCATTCGGAGCAAAGGAGGCATGTTTTGAGGCCCGTTTTCTTGCTTCACGAGGTAAACCTTGGGATTTAATGGCATGGAGTTTCATTCATTCTTCGAGTATCGGAAAAGTTATGAAAACAGTTCCGCATTTGTGTCAGGAACTATCAGAGGTTTTGTCCCAAGGTGGGTCTGTATTTATTTATGATAATCCGAAACGTTCCGGTCGGCTTGTGGATTGGCATACCGATTTATTAGCGAAAACAGGCGAATTTTGTAAGGAACGGAAAAACTGGTGCTTTAAGACAAAAACATTACCACAAATAGCAGTTCTTCATAGTGAGACAACTTATTACAAAGAGAACGAGCCGTTATACCAAAAGTATGGCTCAGTCATTCAGCCTGTTGAAGGGGCAGTTACAATACTTCTGGAATTAGGATATTCTGTCGATATTGTGAATGAGGATACATTAGTAAAGGTTATCTCTCAGTATCCAATAGTGGTTATTCCGGAACGAGCCCATGTTCCAGATACGGTTATGGATGCTGTAAAACAATACACAGAAAATGGAGGTAAACTAATTATCTCGGGTTCTTTCCTTGCTGAGCGATGTGGAGACTGGTTAGGCGTGGAAGGCACTGGCGAGAAGGTTAAGGGTTGGTTACCAGTACCGGATGGAACCGCTGTGCCAACTGCAGGAGAATATGAGAAGGTACGAGTTATAAATGCGAAAGGAATTTCATCTTTAATGAATAATCAAGAGCAAGGTAGAGACGAGATTGGATTTCCATCTGTAACAATAAAGGAGGTCGGCACTGGTGCTGTTATGGCTATATATGGACCATTTTTCAAATATTATGCATCTCATCCGGTTCCTGGATATCGCCAACTTCTGGAATTCTGGTTGCGAGAATTTGGTACCAACAAACTTCTAATTATGCGTGAGTCCCCGTGGTATGTGGAATTAACCACAAGACAGCGGGAAAATCAAATCTTACTCAACCTTGTCAATCGTGGGGTAAATGGGTATTTGAGTTCCGAACGGCACATGGTTGAAAGTGTCCCTATTATCCAGGGAATCAGGTTGCATATACCCAAAAGGTATATTCCTTCAGATAAAAAGATAGCAACGTGTTATCTGGTCCCATCACAAATTCCATTAGACATTATTCAGGATCAGGAAGAGTACCAGATTGTTGTCCCTCAAATTCAAATTTATGATATTGCTGTTATTAATTTGGAGTAGATGATAGATTTACATATAGGACAAGAACAGCATTACAAGATATCCGAATAACATCGAAAAAAAAATCCTGCAAAAAAATCCTGCAAGAAGTTCCCTAGATTTTCAAAAAAGCATCCAAATGAATTATATGCGAAGATTGTAAACTAAGATAGCTACAAACGGGCAGGCAGAAATATTACTTTATGTTTATATTATATGATATGGTTATTATTAATAGGATAAATCAGAATAATATGATGGATGCAATAAATATATATTCCCAATCTATTAATTACGCTATGAAGTATGTGCTATTCTCCTATAATTATATTAATATATAATTATTTAACTATTATGTTTACCATAATGTCTTTTAGTATTTTCAATTTGAAAATAGAAAAGTCGTTTTATATAATAGTGAACAATAAATTTTTATAATAAATTTATAAAAAAAATTAAAAAAAATTAAAATAAATAAGGAGTATGTTATGTTAACAAGAAACGTATTAATAGGTTTGAGTTTCTTATGTTTTTTTTCTCTTATAAGTTATTCGGAAATTTATGAAGGTGAGGATACCCCTAAAATATATATAAGTAGTATTGAACAATTACAGCAGATTGGTTTAAATGTTAATTATCCTCTCAATGGGGAATATGAGTTAACACAAGATATAGATGCAAGTTCTACAAAAGATTGGAATAATGGAGCAGGATTTAAGCCTATTGGTGTTTCGATGGATAAGCTTTTCGATGGAAAATTTGATGGTAAAAATTATGTCATAAGGAATTTACATATAAACCGCCCTGAGACACTTGCAATTGGATTATTTAATTTTACCGGGAAAAATAGTGAAATTGTAAATGTAAATTTACAAAATGTAAGCATCAAAGGCCTTGGTGGTATAGGTGGGCTTATTGGATTTAATTTTGGATTAGTGAATAATTGTAAAGTGACAGGGACAATAGATTCTAATCTTAATTCCAGTAATAATTCGGCAGGTGTATGCGTTGGTGGACTAATAGGAACGAATGTTGGTTCAGTTTCAAATTGTTCCGCAGAATGTTCTGTAAAAGGTTCTCTAATTTGTGGTGGGTTATTGGGTGCAAATGGGTCTACATCCCTTGGTGGTTTAGGGAATATAGAAAATTGTTATTCTAATAGTGTAGTATCTTGTCAGACTAGTGGTGGAGGCCTCGTTGGTTACAATAAATATGGGTTTATTCAAAACAGTTCTGCAGTTGGGAAAATAGTAGATGTGCAACAGGGTGCTGGAGGTATATGCGGTATAAATTCCTCTAGTGGAACAATTCGTTGCTCTTCGGCATCTGTATGGGTTATTGGTTCTGACACATCTTCAATAATAGGCGGTCTAACTGGGATAAATGAAGGTTCTATTCAGAATTGTTATTCTCTTAGTTCCGTAAGGGGAGGTAGTCAAGTAGGGGGCTTTTTTGGCTCATCATTAGGAGGTATAATAACTAATTCTTATTCCGCAGGAAAAGTAAAGGGTATAGGAGAAAATATAGGTGGTTTCGGTGGATACGCAGGTGAAACAACCCTTCCTGGTATTACCAATTGCTATTGGGATAAAGAGGCATCGGGACAAACAATATCCATGGGGGGAGAGGGAAAGACTACAACAGAAATGAAGAATAGCAATACATTTGTAAATTGGGATTTTAATTCCATTTGGAGAATAACAGAAGGACAAACATATCCTTATTTGTATTGGCAAAATCAAATAATTACATCTCCGGTAGAAACAACGGAAGAAGGAGAAATGCCCTTGGAAGGTAGTCTCGAAGGAAGTCCAGAGGGTATTTCAGAGGGAGTAGTCGAAGGAGAAATATCGGGAAATAATAACAATACCCAAGCTTTATCATCATCTTATACGAGAGTAGTCGAAGAAGAAATATCGGGAAATAAGAATACTTGTGGATGTAACACAAAAGATATAAAAGAAAAAGGAGTGGTAAAATTTGTTGTAGATTTTATATTGGTCGGTGCCATATTGATATCCCTTTTGTGTATGGGTGTAGATTCTAAAAAAGATAACCATTAAAAAAGGAGTTTAATTATGAGAATTCAGATGAGATGGTGTGTGTTTTGTTCTCTAATGATTGTAATTTTCTATTCGTTTAATGCAACTGCATTAATACAAATCAGTACGGTAGAAGATTTTCAAAAGATAGGGAATGACCCAAACTTTCCACAGGAGGAACAGTATGAATTAACTCAGGATATCGATGCCAGTGTTACGCGAAACTGGAATGAAGGCAAGGGTTTTGAACCATTAAAAAGACTCAAAGGTGGTTTTGATGGTAAAGGGTTTAAAATTTCTAATTTATATATAAATAGAACTGATGAAGAAGATGTTGCAGCACCTTTTTCAAATTCTGATGTTGGAGTAGAAATAAAAAATTTATATTTGGAAAATGTAGACATCATAGGGAAAACTGCCGTTTCAGGATTTATATTTTTAAATAGAGGAAAAATTTCCAACTGTCATGTAACCGGTTCCGTTTCGGGTATTGAAAGTGTTGGAGGTATGATTGTTAGCAATGCAGGGGTAGTAGAAAACAGCACATCAAGTGCAACAGTTCGTGGTAGCGATTACGTGAGTGGGTTTGTTGTATATAGTGGAAATGAAGATCTTGGTGAGGGAGTGATTATAAACAGCACTTGTTCCGGGAATGTGTATGGAAATACGATGGTTGGAGGTTTTATTCTCTTAAATTCAAATTTAGGTACAATATCTAATTGCAATTATTCCGGGAATATCTTCGGAAAAAAAGAATTAGGAGGTTTTGTATTTATAAATTATAATAAAATAAACAATTGCTTTACAACCGCTGTTATCAGTTTTAGAACGGACTTAGAAGGGGATAATTCAGAAGTCGGAGGCTTTGTATATATAAATTGTGGTACTATAGAAAATTCGTATTCAAGGGCTACATTTAAGAACACTGAAAATGCTACCCATATAAGTGGTTTCGCAAGTTTCAATGGCTCACCAGAAGCAGGTATGGGTAAAATAAAAGGGTGTAACTTTGAAGGAGATGTTTCCGGAAAAGAATGTATAAGTGGTTTTGTTGACTATAATGCAGTAGGTTTTATAGAAAATAGTTATTGTAAAGGTACAGTGAAAGCGAACGAAGGTGTTGGAGGATTTTGCTTTATAAATAGTGCAAATATCTCTTATTGCTATTCTGAATCAAACATTGAGTGTTCTGGAAATTATGCAGGTGGCTTTTCCGTAGGAAATTTAGGAAATATAAACGACTGTTATTCTACCGGTTCTGTTAATACTTTAGGAGGAGCTGTTAATGGTTTAGGAGGAATCGGTGGATTTGTAGGGCAAACTTTCGGTGGGACAATAAAGAATTGCTATGCTGTGGGATTCGTAAAAGGGCAGAGTAATTTTGTTGGAGGTTTTATTGGATATTTAGAGAAAACCAGTGTAATTTCATGTTATTGGGACACAGAAACATCATCCCAAATAAACTCTGTTGCGGGCGAACCTAAGACGACAGCAGAGATGAAGAAAAAAGAGACCTTCGTAGATTGGGATTTTAATACAGTATGGGGTATTGTAGAAGGGAAAACATATCCATATCTTCAATGGTCTGGAACACCCCTTATAGAGGGAGAAGCGGATGGAGAAGCCCATGAAGGAGAAGGGACAACGGAGGGAGAAGCCTATGAAGGAGAAGGGACAACGGAGGGAGAAGCCTATGAAGGAGAAGGGACAACGGAGGGAGAAGCCCATGAAGGAGAAGTAGTTCCTGATAAACCGAATGTAGGGCAAATTATCGGAATTGTTGCTTTAGTTACCTTTGTTATCATATTCGTCTTAAGTTTGTTTAGTAATATTGGTGACTTTATTCGAAAGTTCCTCGAAAAATTATTCCCATTTCTATTCCAAAAAGAAGAATGGTATTAGATATATTCTATTGTCTTATATAAATTTAAAAAGTTTTTTAATAAACTTATGGTAAAATTTAATGAAGGTATATAATTTAATTACAACAAACAGTTAAATAAATAGAAAGATTATGAATAGGGGTTAGTTTTTAGTTATGAGTGTGGCAGTTTTAGTAATTTCAGTTTTTGCAGGATGTAGTTCTATTCCCGATTATAGCTTTCATAGAAATTGGAGCGGGATGGCTTATGTTGACGGGAAAGATACAACTTTTATAACTATGAGTTTTAATGATGTCAATGTTGAATCAAAAATAGTAAAGTTAAGTGGTAATGATATGATTGATTTGATTGGTAAATTTTCTACAGATGCGTCTATTTTTTCAAGTTGTATTCATCCGTATATAGAGTGGGAAAGAGGTGAAAAAGAATATATAAAATATAAATTCGACGAGGTTTTATTTCCAAAACAATTAACAGTAGATCCTGGTAGTCAAGGGACTTATCCTCCAGATTCGGATGTAGACCCAACAAAGGGGTGTTTTGCTTTTTTTAGAGAAACAATAATCCTAAGAGGATAAATGAAATATATATATAAAACAAATTAATTTTAAGGAAGAAATATGATGAATAAGTATATTTTTTTATTAATGTTTTTGTCTATTTCTCCATTTATATTCGGGGTTGAAATACAAATAAGTAGTTTAAATGACCTTGTAAAAATAGGTGTAGAACCAGAATATCCTTTAGATGCGGAGTATATATTGTTATCTGATATTGATGCAGTCTCAACAGAAAATATGGATGGGGGATTAGGATTTAAGCCTATTGGTAATCAAGAAAATCCTTTTACAGGTAAGTTTAATGGAAATGGAAAGACAATTAATGGGCTTTTTATTAAAAGGGAGTCCGATCCTGATTTAGGATTATTCGGTTATATACAAGGTGGAGAAGTGAGAAATCTTATTTTAGAAAATGCTTTTATCTCAGGTTATGTATATGCAGGCGGGATTTCAGGAGAAAATGAAGGCGGAAAAATAATCAACTGTTGGTTAAAAAATTGTGCTATTCAGGTTGTAGGAGCCTGTGGTGGAGTTGGCGGGATCGTTGCTAATCATAACAATGGTGGCGTTATAGAAAGGTGTCTTGTCTCCGGTTCTATGATAAATGACGCGTTTGAGCATTTAAATTTATATGGTATTGGTGTTGGAGGATTAACGAGTATAAACAATGGGTTAGTTAAAGATAGTTATGTTTATGATTCATCTCTTTTTGGGATATATTTTGTAGGCGGATTAATTGGAATAAATGACCGGGGAATAATAACTAATTGTTATAATAATAGTTATGTTAGAGGGCTTGCTTTTAGTGGTGGTGCCGTTGGATATACAAATAATGGAAAAGGGAACAATATTTTCTGGGATATGGAAACCTCCCGAACAACGGTGAGTGCCCTGGGTACAGGAAAATATACAAATGATATGAAGAAAAAAAATACATATACAGGATGGGATTTTAATAATGTATGGGATATTGTTGATGGAAGTAGTTATCCATTTTTAAGGTGGGTTGGTAATATCTCAAACCCCGGAGAAGAGGCGTATCTTCCTTTTATAACAGGCAATACAATAGATGAAGCCAGAAATAAATTATACGAAAGAGGTTTTTATAATATAAAAATATTCTGGAAATGTTCTGATAATTATGCAAAAGATGTAGTTATTACCCAATCTCCTATTGCTTATTCAAAAGTCAACAAAAATTCCGTTATCCAATTATTTGTGTCAACAGGTAAATGCTTCATAATAATGCCTGAGGTTGTCGGAAATAAAAAAGAAAATGTGTTTAAATTTTTCAACAATATGGGGCTAAAAGTTCAGTTCATCGAGGAATGCGATAACTATATTCCTAAAGATGTTGTTCTACGCCAGTCGGAGTTGCCGGGAACACCAATTACTACGGATACGGTTACTTTCTGGGTTTCATCAGGTCTTTGCGAGCAGGTGCAGTATCTGAGGGTTCCAAATGTTATTGGCTTAGATAAAGAATCTGCCCGCGTAGAGATAATAAATCAAGGCTTTTATGAGGATAACATTTTTATTTATGAGCAATATAACGATATTTCTCCGAACGGAACAGTCATAGCTCAATCTCCGGTGGGAGGTAGCCAGGTTTTGAATACTACAACAGTTATTTTAACAGTAAGCAAAGGTCCAGACCCAAATATTAAAAAAATCTCTACTCCAAAAGGGTTAAAAGCATATTCAGGCAAAGGTTTTATTTATTTAATTTGGGATGCTAACCTGGAATATAATTTAGGTGGGTATATATTAGAACGCAGAATGGGAGGAACAGGTGCGTGGGTAGAGGTAAATCAACAATTAATTAAACAGACAAGTTATCGTGATGTAGTTAATACTTCAGATAATTCTGATTATTACTATAGAATTTATGCTCAAGATACGGAAGGGAATAGAAGTGAACCCTCCGAACCCGTTCTTGTGGAACAAGGAAAAGTAAAGATACGAATACCTAAAACCTCATGGTCTATTCGTTATGATGGTGAGACAATACGCATTCCAATTATTATTGAGGGTACTAATCAGATATCTATTGATAGCGTAGATATGGATATACAGTTTGATGACAGTTTCCTTGAACCTATGGGAGTGGAAACATCTGTAATTGTTAAAAATCTACTTACTTTACCACCCAACTTAAAATCAGCAACAAATATTATTAAAGTTACTTCCTGTAAGACTTATGATAATAAAGGGGACCCCAGTATTTTTTATTCACAAGGTCGTTTATATGATGTTTTATTTAGTGTCAAAAAAACGGGATTAATAGGGCAATGTTATGTTACACCAGAGGTAAAAGTTTTATCTGCATCATTAGAAGATGCTAATGCAGTAGATTTACCCGTTACTATTCAAAATGACGGACTTACTCTTATTAATTATGATTTAGCAAACACGGGGGATTGTAATATTAATGAATATTGTCTATTTGGAGATATAGATGGAGATGCTAAGGTTACAGGTGGAGATATAAACCTTCTCCTGCGTAAAGTAGTAAGGAAAACCGATATTCAAGATTTAAACTGTGATTTAAGTCGTGGAGATTTAAATGGTGATGGAATATTGGACTGTGCTGATGCATCCCTACTGATGAGATTCTTATCTGGTTTATCGTTAAATCCAGGAAAAGATAATGCTCCCAAACAATATTCAAAAAATATTGTGGTTGATATTGAGAGTGAAGGACCTGTGAACGAAAAATCAAATGATGCCCTTTACAAAGTATATATACGACTTAGTACTCTTAAAGGTTTTGCTGGAATGGAATTGGCTATGATTTTTGATAATTCACTTTTATTCCATGGCCTAAACTTAGAAGATTATACAGTAGATTTTCAGAAAAATATGGAATCGGGATTAGGTTATCTTAAAGTGTCAATTAGTAATGGACAGGTACTTACTAAGGATTCTCAAGAAAGGGTTATGGAAGTTATATTTAAAGTACCACAACAAAATAATACAGATACATTAGTTACATATCCAATTTTTTTGAGAGATGTACGACTTAAAGGACAATATGGAGATGACCTGTCGTGGTATACTAATGTTACTACAAAAGATGGGTCTATAAATATAACCCCACCTATAAAATTGTTGGCAGGTTCCACATGGGATGAATCTTCAGTATGGTTAACCTCTGCAGGATATAACCCCATTCGTGTAGATGAATACAGTTTAGAAATAGAAAAAGATAAAGTAATTCGTACAGAACCTCCTGAAGGTTCCGTTCTAAATGTGGGGGCAGAAGTAAAAGTCTTTGTAAGTGCGGGAGCCACTTTAGAGATGTTTACGACTGTGCTTGTTAATAACTTTGCGACCCTTGATATAAACGGAGACAGTTATGTGGATTGGGAAGAAGCCAAGAGTAAATATCCGGGCTTGACGCAGGAGGTATTCAATCAAGTAGATACAAACAGCGACGGAAACATTAGCAAGTCCGAGGCGGGAATAGCAGGTCAGGAAGGAGAAGGTTCGATTCAGCCGAAAGAAGACGAAGGGAGTACGGAGACGCCGACGGAGACTAAACAAGGTTGCGGTTGTTCTGGCTGTGGTAAGTCGATGGACAGCGATAATATATGGTGGAAATACATTTTAGATGTTATTCTGTTTGGTATGCTGATAGTTTTTATGAGTAGTATGCACAGGCTGAGATAAAAAGAGTAACACAAGCATCGTGCTTGTGGTTAAAATGTAGTATAGGCACTCCTACCTGTGAGTAATCATCCAGAGGGGACAGACTCAGGAGTCTTATGTAATAGAAGATCTATGTGTCTGCCCATAATATGAATTTTTTGAAATGCATATAACAAGGTAGATTCAGAATTAATAATGATGTATCTATTTACCCCATTCTATCTTTACTG
>JAIWNQ010000029.1 GCA_020216745.1 Candidatus Hydrogenedens sp. | reverse complement strand
ATAAAAACAGAGTTCTTAGGAGAAATCGAGCAAATTCCACCTATGGTCAGTGCAATAAAAATTGGTGGTCAGCGATTATATAAAGTAGCTCGAAAAGGTATAACAATCGAAAGAAAACCAAGAAAAGTCAACGTTTATGAGTTCTCGATATTAAAAGTTAAACTACCAGATGTATGGATTCGTATATCCTGTTCAAGAGGTACTTATGTTCGTACCCTTTGCCATGATTTGGGTGAAAAGATAGGATGTGGTGCTGTCCTGATAGAACTACGTAGGTTAAAAGTCGGGAAATACTCAGTTGATAATGCCATTCCTATGGAAAATATTGTTTCCAAAGAAACCTTATCTGAATATTTAATCCCGATTGAAAAAGCATTGGACTTCCCTGTTGCAGTTATCTCAAAACAAGGAGAATGCGAATTTAGTAAAGGAAATAAAATATTGAATGATAATATTATAAAAGTTGAAAATGGAACCATTGATTGGCTTCAGGTGTTCAATAACACAGGTAAATTTTTGGGAATAGGTATAATAAAACGTACCGCAATAGGTCCTTATATTATTCCTAAAAAAGTCTTTATTACGTGATATGTATGGAAATTATTCAAGATATACAAGAACAAAAAGTAGACAAAAAAAATGTTGTCTTAACAATTGGTAGTTTTGACGGAGTTCATTTAGGACACCTTCAAATAATAAAAGAAGTCATTTCTACTGCGAAAAAACATAATGGCACATCTGTAGTCATGGTTCTACGACCCCATCCAAGAACCTATTTTTCACCAGATATCCCACTGAACATGCTAACAAATGAAGAAAAACAGCAGGAACTGTTTGAAAAAGCAGGTGTTGATGTAACTGCCGTTTTACCTTTTAATAGACATACCGCTAATTTATTACCCGATGAGTTTATCAATCAAATCGTTCATAATTTCCCAAATTTGCATACGTTAATAGTAGGACATGATTTTAGGTTCGGTAAAGGGGCATCAGGAGACTATCAATTATTAAAGCAATATGCCAAGAGATATAGTTTTGATGTAAAGCAAATACCACCGTTGATTATTAATGGTGAACGGGTAAGCAGTTCTTTAATTCGTGAACTTGTACTTGAAGGTGAGATGGAAAAGGTGCCCCAATTTTTAGGAAGAAAATATTCACTATCAGGAAAAGTTATTGAAGGCCGTGGGATTGGCAAATTACTCGGTTTTCCTACAGCAAATATTCTACCTTTTCATAATACAATACCTCCTCATGGAGTCTATTCAGCTGAATGTATTCTTGCAGATGGTCGTGTCCTCCCTTCCGCTGTAAATATCGGCATTGCACCTACAATACGGCAAGAAGATTTCGCCATCGAAGCACATATCATTAATTTTAACGAAGATATACTAAATCAAAAAATAGAAATCGTTTTTCACCAACACATCAGACCAGAAAAAAAATTCGCATGTAGGGAAGAACTGATTCAAATGATAAGTAAAGATATAGAACAGATTACACAATACTTCAATAAACATCTTGAAATATGAGATTAATAAAACCATAACATTCATAAAATAGTCTTTATACAAAACATAAATAGAGTATGATAATGAAAAAGCAAAGAAATACTTATTACATAATTAATATATTATTCTTATCTTTAATATTTATATCTGTCGTATCTCTTTTTCTATCTTGTTCTAAAGATAGGTATAGAAAATCAGCAGACAAGGAGGTAAAAGGAATCATTGACACAAAAAGCGACTTAGTCCCAGGTATGCTTAAAGAATTCAGTATTGAGAGAAATGAGGAATACAATCCATTAAGTAATTTACCAGAGTATATTGAACAAGAAAACGCATTTATGTCAGGTTCAGCAGAAACCCAAAAATATTATATGTTATCCTTAGAAAAGGCACTTGAAATTGCAATGAACTGTAGTAGAGAGTACCTGACAAAAAAAGAAGCGTTATATCTTTCAGCATTAAATCTAACCTTGGAGAGGTACCAATATACGCCAATTTTTTCAAGTAAAAGTAAAGCAACAATTACACAACAAACCTATGACAAAAAAGTTCCATCTGAATATACCCGTGCTATGAATGCCATAAAAAATTCAATCCCTAACATACAAAACATTACAGGAACCTCTGCTCAATTGCTTAGACAATATCATCAAATATTGGAACAAGCAGGGGATGTCGCTGGCTGGACACAGCCAGATATTGAAATCGTCGACAGACAATCAGGAAAAGGCTCTATCCAATCGGGTGTATCTATGTTGTTTTTAGGCGGTGGAAGGTTAGCACTTCAACTAACAAATAACTTCTTCCGATTCTTAAGTGGTGTTCCTGATAAAGAAGCAGGAAGTGTATTATCCGCATCATTTACCCAACCTCTTTGGCGGGGAAGGGGGAGAGAAATTTCAATGGAAAAATTAACACAGGCAGAAAGAGATGTCTTATACGATTTAAGGGATTTTACCCGTTATCGTCAAGAGTTTGTGGTTAGAATTTGTAAAGCGTATTATTCTGTTTTAGAACAACGAGATATCGTGAAAAATAATTATCAGAGTTACTTAAATTTCAAAGCAAGTTATGAACGAGAAAATGCTTTTGCTCAGGAAGGTAGAAAAACATTAACAGAAATTGGAAGAATACAGCAGGCATTGTTAAGTGCAGAAGACACATGGATAAACTCATTAAGACGATATAAAGAATCATTAGATGAATTTAAAATATCCATTGGATTGTCAACAGATAGCCCCGTAATGCTCGACCCTAATGAATTAGAAAAATTAAAAGAAGGCGGATTAAAACACCCAAAAATAACAGACGAAGATGCCGTAAAAGTCGCCTTAGTAACAAGGTTAGAAATTTATACACAAAAAGATATAGTTGAAGATACAATAAGAAAAATAAAAGTCGCCGAAAACGCCTTAAAGCCAGGAATTGATTTGTTTTTAGAGGGAAACATTTCAAATCAAGGAAAAACAAATTATGAAGATTTAGATTTCCGTAGAGGAACATATAGCGGAGGATTGAATTTAGATTTGCCATTAAGTCAGAAAGAAAAAAGAAATGCATATCGAACTGCTTTAATTAACTACGAAAGGGCAGTACGAGAATTATCATTGAAAGAAGATGAGGTAAAACTCGATGTGAGAACTGCATGGAGAAATTTAGAACAGGCGAAAAGGAATTATGAAATTGCACAAAAAAGTGTAGAGTTGAGTCAACGTCGTGTAGAAGAACAAAATCTCCTTGCTGAATTGGGTAGAGCAACCGCATTAGATTTAGTAGATGCACAAAATGATTTAACAAGAGCACAAAACAATTTAACTTCCGCAATTATAGCCCACAATATAGCCCGTCTTGAATTTTGGAAAAACATCGGTATTTTGTATATTAAACCAGACGGCAAGTGGGAGGAGATAAAAGATGTTAAATAATAACAGAAGAAAAAGATATTATTGGTTTATTACTTTATTAATAGTTCTCCTTGGTGCCTCATATTTTATTTATAAAGGAATAATGAGTAAACCTCAAGTAACTGCAAACGTCGTTTTCCCTGTCACAAGGGGAAACTTTGATATAACAATTTTAGAAGGAGGAAGTATCGAAGCTAAAGAATCATTACAAATAAAATCAGAAGTCCAAGGAGAAACAAAAATATTAAGCATTGTAGAAGAGGGATATTATGTAACACCTGAGGACGTCCAGGCAGGAAAAATATTGGTTGAATTAGATGCAAAAAAATTGTTAGACCAGCAAACAGAACAAGAACTACGATTTCAAAATGCAAAAGCAAGTTTAGCAAATGCAGAAGAACAATATGAAATACAAAAAAATCAAAACGAAATTGATATTCGCCAAAATGAATTAGCAGTAAAATTCGCACGAATGGAAATAGAAAAATATTTAGGTATCGATACAACAGAAGAAATATTAAAAAAAATAGGTGTTGACGAAGAAAACATCCAAAAATTAATAATTTTAGAAAAAGAGCCTCAGCTGAATATAGATGAAGAAAATAATAAAGGACAGGAAAAAAGAGACGTTAATGGAGAAGGTGAAAACAACATAACGAAACCAGAGAAAGAAGAGAATAGAGAAAATACCGCAACAATGTTAATATCTTCATTGACTTCCGAAGGTATTGATTTTAGAAAATATGCTGATTCTGCACTTTTAGGTGATGGAGTAGCACAACAAACTCTTCAAAAATACACAACAGATGTTATTTTATCGGAAGAAGACCTTAAATTAGCCCAAAAAAAATTGGAAGGAACACGGAGGTTGTTTGAAAAAGCATTTGTAACACAAACAGACCTCGAAACTGATGAACTAACACTCAAAAGAAAAGAGGTAGCCTTAGAACAGGCAAATACCAACAAGTCTCTTTTTATACAATATGAATTTCCAAAACAAGCAGAAAGACTTGTTGCAGAATATATTGAAGCAGTATGGAAATACATTCGAATACAAAAACTCGCAAAGTCACGATTAGCACAGGCTGAAGCAAACCTGAATTCAGCAAAGGCACAATTTGCCCTCGAGTCACGAAAGAAGAGAGAACTTGAAGAACAAATCCAAAAATGTACCATACGAGCCACCAAACCAGGATTGGTTGTTTATGGCGGAGAAGAAGACCGTTTCATGCAAGAACGAATACAAGAAGGTACTTCCGTAAGGGAACGGCAAATTATAATTACAATACCCGACACTTCAGTAATGCAGGTGCGTTCCAAAATCCACGAATCAAACATAAAGAGAGTAAAACAAGGGCAAAAAGTACGAATCCGTGTAGATGCTTTTCCCGACGAATTATTAACAGGAATGGTTGAAAAAGTAGCCGTTTTACCCAATGCACAGAATAGATGGCTAAATCCCGATTTAAAAGTGTACGATACATTTATCATTATTGATGGCACCCATACATGGTTAAAACCCGGGATGACTGCACAAGTAGAAATCCTTGTTGCAGAATTAAAGAATGTATTATATGTCCCATTGCAAAGTGTTTTTAATGTCGACAATCAGCAGGTGTGCTATGTACAAAAGGGGAATGATATAGAAATGAGGATTGTAAAAACAGGGGAATTTAACGAGTCTTTTATTGAAATCAAAGAAGGATTAAAAGAAGGAGAAAAAGTCCTCTTGTATGTACCAGGTCAACCCATTCCTTCTAGTGGAAAAGAAAATCAAGGAATATAAGAAAGGATACCATTGAATAATTGTGTAATAAAATTAGAAAAATTAAAGAAAAATTATAAAATGGGTAGTGTTGAAATTTTTGCTTTAAGAGGAATAAGTACGGAAATATCCGAAGGGGAATTTGTTTGTATTATGGGACCTTCTGGATGTGGAAAGTCAACATTATTGAATGTATTGGGTTGTTTAGACAAGCCTTCAGAAGGAAAGTATTATTTAAATGGTTGTGATATCTCATTGTTGGATGATGATACTTTATCCGATATGCGATGCAATTATCTTGGTTTTGTTTTCCAATCCTATAACCTTATCCCACAATTATCGGTAGTTGAAAACATAGAAATACCCCTTTACTATCAGGGTGTTTCACCTAATGAAAGTAGAAGAAAAGCAATTGAAATGGCATCTCGAGTCGGTTTGGCAGAACGTTTATATCATAAACCAACAGAACTTTCTGGTGGACAACAACAAAGAGTAGGTATTGCTCGTGCTTTAGTAAATAACCCATTGGTTATTCTTGCGGATGAACCCACAGGAAATTTAGATTCAAAATCTGGAAAAGAAATTATGGATATTTTTATAGAACTTCATAACCAGGGAAAAACGATTATCATGGTAACCCATGATGAAAATATAGCCCGATATGGAGAAAGAATAATACGCTTAAAAGACGGTTTAATTGAAAAAGATGAAAAAGTATTATCAAGAATAGGTGCCTCAATATAAAAGAACGACAAAAAATGTTAAATTTCTTATCAATATATCGTTGGATTCGAGTAATCAAGATGGGTTTTAAAAGTCTATGGTTACATAGACTACGTTCATTGTTGACCATGCTGGGGATTGTATTTGGTGTGGCTTCTGTAATTGCAATGTTAGCAGTCGGAGAAGGAGCGAGCCAGGTAGCACAAGAACAGATCCGCCGTTTAGGTAGTAAGAACATTATTGTTCGTAGTGTCAAGCCCTCATTAGAACAAAAAGCAACAGGGCAACGAAGCCGTGCCATTGAATATGGAATAACCTGGGAAGATGCAACGAGAATACGCTCTTCTATCCCTAATGTGGAGGTCTTGGTTCCAAACAGGATTATTCGGGATGTAATTTGGAATACACAATGGAGAGTAGATGGACAAATTGTAGGAACAGTAAGTTGGTATCCCGAGATGAGACAATTAAAAATTATTGAGGGACGGTATTTTACGGAGTTAGAAGTTGCAGGTGTAAAAAATGTATGTGTCCTATCAATAGATACAATAAAGACTTTGTTCCCCAATGGAAATCCAATAGGTAAAAGCGTTCGCATTGGTTCAGATTATTATAAAGTAATTGGAATTATTGAAGATGATGGAGGAAGTGGAACAACCTACCAATCACAAAACTTCTTTGTACAAAATACAGAAACTGAAAATGCAAAAAGGAAGAAAGAAGATGCCACCTTTACCAAGAGAGATATAGAAAGTATCAACAAAAGAAAAGGGTCAACGGCCACACCTCAATATCGAATTTATATCCCTATTACTTCTGCACAAAAAAGATTCGGTGAAACATTAGTCCGAAGAACTACAGGAACATTTGAAGCAGAAAAAGTTGAATTACACGAACTAATTGTAATGGTAAATGAAGAAAATAAAGTAGAAGAAGTCGCAAAAATCGTAGATAATATATTGCAAAAATACCACAAACAAAGAGATTATGAATTGACAATACCATTAGAACTCTTACGACAAGCAGAACGAACCAAACAAATTTTTAATCTCGTCTTAGGAACCATTGCAGGAATCTCATTATTAGTCGGGGGAATAGGGATAATGAATATTATGCTGGCTACTGTTACAGAAAGAACTCGAGAAATAGGTATTCGAAGAGCATTAGGTGCAAGAAAAAGAGACATTATACTCCAATTCCTTGTAGAAACGATTATTATGTCAGGCACTGGTGGACTTATGGGAATTGGGTTGGGTCTATTTATCCCTTATCTCATAACATATTTCGCTTCTATGCCAACTATTATCCGTTTATGGAGCCCGTTAATAGCATTTGGTATTTCAGCAGGCATCGGAATTATCTTCGGAATCTATCCTGCACTCCGTGCCGCAAACATGGACCCTGTGGAAGCACTTCGCCACGAATAACAAAAGTAGCACTTTCAAATCCCTTCTTATATAATTAGAAGATATTTAAAGGACAAACGAAAAAATGATGTTACATGAAAATCTCGAAATAAGAGGTGCAAAAACACAATATGAAATAAATGAAGCCATCCAATTAATGGCAAGTATATCCCGTCAGGATTTCTTTGTCGCTAATGATTGGTTAATAAATATAGGTGCAAAATATCCAAACTTCCTAAACGAACATATCCGTATTGCACTTTATAATGGAAAAGTTATCTCAGCATTAAGAATTACTACAGACATAATCCGTATAGGTGAAGCAAGATTAAAGATAGGCGGAATCGGCTGGGTTTCCACTGATGGGCATTTTAGAAATAAAGGTATTGCAAGCAAAGTAATCCAAAACGCTGTCCAATATATGAAAGTAAATTCATATCATCTCTCTATGCTTTTTGGTATCCCAAACTTTTACCATCGATTTGGATTTGCTACAACATTACCTGAATATTACGCAAGTATCACTACACGCGAAGTATTAAGTATTCAGCCTATACCACATAAAGTCCGAAAAATGAAACCCAGCGATATAAGTTCAATACGAAAAATTCATGACGAAAACGATGAGGACATAGCCTGTTCCTTAATAAGAACACAGGCACATTTCGCTGTTAAATGGAGAGAATGGGAACAGGGAAAGACAGTATTAGATTTAAATGGTAAAATTTTAGGATATTTCTTACTAAGAATCAACCACGACAATATTTTACTGGTACAAGAAATCGGCTCCATTGATGTCGAAGCATCAAAAGCAGTTTTATACGCAATTGGCAAATTAGCAGAAAAGGAAAGGTTAGGCATAATACAAATTGCATCACCACCCTGCCACCCAACGACTCGGCTCTTAATAAATCATTATTCCGTCCACGAAACACACTACAAAAGAAATGAAGGCGGAATGATGGCAATCATAAATGAAGAAGAGACTTTGGAATGTATGATTCCAGAATGGGAAAAACGAATCCAGCAAAAAACATTTATTCATCAAGATGATGAAGTAACATTACTTATCTTAGGCGTCCCATATTGTATCCATTTCCGTAAAGGTTCCATAAGCATTATTAAAAAATCAGGTAAAAATAAAGTATCTATGGATAAAGGTGAATTTGTTCAACTTCTCGCAGGGTATACCTATATTTCGGATATCTTAGAAAGAAAGAGATTTTCCATTTCAACCGATGCAAGAAACTTCCTTTTTACAATTTTCCCAAAAAGATTTCCCTATGTATGGCAAATGGACCGATTTTGAGGAGGTGCTATATGAAAATAAATCAGAACAGCATTAAATTTAGATTCATTGGAAACCTAATTATTGTTTTCATTCTATTAACAGTAATAATTTCTATTCTCCAAATTATACTAATCAACAATCTTGTAATTAAGGCTTCCAATGAACGAATAAAATTAAATATGAAGTCAGGTTGGTATTACTTTCAAGAAAAACAACGGAAATTAGAAATTATCCTTAATTTTTTACAACATCAACTCTATTTATCACAAGGAAATCCAGAAACAATATTAACAGAAGTACAAAATTTATTATCACAATATGCAGAAAGTTATGATATCGATTATCTTTGGATAATTCCAACAACATATATAACAAACAAGTTCATATTGGATGAAATTAAATCCTTCTTCGAAAAAGAGAATTCTGACACCACCTCTGGATATATAAAGAAAAACTTCAAAAAGATTACAGAAATATTGCCCTTTAATTTCCAATCAAAAAGGGAAATTCCTGACGATGAACCCATCTCAATGTATGTATGTAGAAAAATGATATATGAAAACACAAACAAAGAACATAATGAAATAATTTTAATTGCAGGTAATTGGTTGGATGGAGCAAACCATTTTGTAGACCAAATCCAAAATATAGTATTTGAAGACCGTTTCTATAAAGGACGACGTGTCGGAACAGTAACAATATTCAATGGTTCTCGAAGAGTTGCAACCACAGTATTACTACCTAATGGCCAAAGAGCAGTCGGAACACAAGTATCTGAATCCGTAAAACAACAAACGTTAATTAAAGGTATTCCTTGGACAGGAAGGGCTAAAGTGTTAAACGATTGGTATCTTACCTCTTATGAGCCCATCCGTGATGTTCATGGAAACATCATAGGCATGTTTTATATGGGGGAATTAGAGGCAGTAACAAAAGATACCCGAACGTTGGTTGTATTTATAACCATAATTATTATTTTGCTTATTATGTCCATTGCTTTAGCTGTAAGATTAAAACAAACAACCCGATTATTAAAACGAATTTACAAATTAAGAAACTCAGCCCATGAGTTTGCAAACGGAAACTACACTATTCGAGTAGAAAACGACCACATCGGCGACGAAATTTCTGAGCTGGTTTCCGTTTTCAATTCTATGTTAGAAACCATCGAAAAAGATAGAGAACAACTCATTAAACAACAAGAACTAATTGAAGAAGCAAACGCAAATTACCTCGATATGTTAGGATTTGTAACCCACGAACTACGAAACAGCTTAGGCTCAGCCCTATTCAACATAGCCTCCTTAAAAGAAGGAGCATTCGGAGAAGTATCCACTGATGCAAAAGAAGGTCTTAACATTGTCGAAGACAGCCTCAAATATCTGAAAGAAATAACAAAT
>JAIWNQ010000028.1 GCA_020216745.1 Candidatus Hydrogenedens sp. | reverse complement strand
AACTACCTACAACTCTCCCGTTTAGAACAGGGCGACTTATATTTTGAAAAAAGAGAAGTAAATCTATTAAATGAAGTTATAAAACCCGTTCTAAACGAACTGTTAAAAATGATAGAAATAAAAAAGTTAAACCTGAAAAACGAAGTCCCAGAAGAATTTACATTACCTGCCGATGTAAACCTAATGAGAGTTGTTTATGAAAATCTATTAGGCAACGCAATTAAATATGTTCAGGAAGAAGGCAATATAAAAATCTCAGCAACCCGAGATGAAGACGGAAAAATTAAGTTGGTTGTCTGGAATGATGGACCCCCTATTGAACCCCAACTACTTACTTCGCTATTCCATCGATTCAGGAGATATGACACCAAAACTCCAGAAGGGAAAAAAGGAGCGGGCTTAGGACTTTTTATTGTCAGACGAATAATAGAATTACATGGCGGACAAATTACCCTTCAATCCACCCCTGAAAACGGCACCTCCTTTATCATAACCCTCCCTTAGTAATTTGTTTGAGTAGAGAATTGTTTTCTTATTATGTTGAGGGCTCCACCAGCTTTATACCATTCAATTTGTGTGGTATTATAGGAATGGTTTGCTAAGATAGTTTCGTTTGTGCCATCTGCGTGGTGAAGGATAATGGTTAGAGGTTTCTGTGGAGTAAAGGTATCAATGCCTAATATGTCTATCTTATCATCTTCACGGATTTTTTCATAATCCTCAGGCTCTGCAAAGGTAAGTGCAAGGATTCCCTGTTTTTTTAGGTTTGTTTCGTGAATACGTGCAAAACTACGAACGAGAATAGCCTTAACTCCTAAGTATCTTGGTTCCATTGCTGCATGTTCGCGTGATGAGCCTTCTCCATAATTTTCGTCACCTATTACAATTGTTCCTATACCGTTTTGCTTGTAAAATCGCTGAACCTCAGACACAGTTCCGTATTCACCTGTTAATTGATTTTTCACACAGTTTGGTTTATTATTGAATGCATTGATGGCACCCATAAAGCAGTTATTTGAGATATTATCAAGATGTCCACGATATTTTAACCACGGTCCTGCGGGTGATATATGGTCTGTGGTACATTTCCCTTTTACTTTTAATAGGACATATAAGCCTATAAGGTCTCCATTATTAGAAGGAAATGGTTCTAATAGTTGCAATCTCTGCGAATTTTTTTGAACATTTACAATTATGTTTTCGGGTTGTTCAGCAGGGGGTACATAACCAGGATTGGAACATATAAAACCATTTTTTGGAAATTCATCACCAACAGGCGGGTCTAACATCACTTCGACTCCTTCTTCATTAACTAATGTATCCGTTAGTGGGTTAAAAGTGATATTCCCCGACAAAACTAAGGCGGTTACTATTTCTGGGGAAGCAACAAAGGCATGTGTTTTTGGGTTTCCATCATTCCTTTTAGTAAAGTTCCTATTAAAAGATGTTACAATTGTATTTGGCTCATCATTAGGACCATAGCGATGTCTCTTCCATTGACCAATACAAGGACCACATGCATTGGCAAGAACAACACCGTTTATACTCTCAAAGTCTTTGAGTATGCCGTCTTTTTCAATAGTTTCGCGTATCTGTTCAGACCCTGGTGTAATTATAAATTCTGCCTTTGCTTTTATTTTTTTTGCAATGGCTTGTCGTGCGATAGATGCAGACCTACTTAAATCTTCGTATGAAGAATTTGTGCATGAACCGATGAGTCCCACTTCTACTTTAAGAGGCCAATTATTTGTAGTGGTTTTCTCTTTCATTTGTGAAATAGGTGTGGCTAAATCGGGTGTGAAGGGTCCATTTATATAAGGCTCAAGTGTTGACAAATCTATTTCTATTACAGAATCATAATATGTCTCTGGATTTTGTACCACATCTATATCAGCGCAGAGTTCTTGACTTATTGTTTCACATAATTGTGCCACTTTTTCTCTACCTGTATAGTTCAAGTAATCTTTCATCCGTTTGTCATAAGGAAAGATTGAACAGGTAGCACCTACCTCTGCACCCATATTGCAGATAGTTGCCTTTCCGGTGCATGAAATTGTTTCTGTTCCAGGTCCGAAGTATTCAATAATGTATCCTGTTCCTCCTTTAACAGATAGGATTCCAGCTAATTTTAATATCACATCTTTTGGAGACGTCCAACCTTTTAATTCTCCTGTAAGTTTAACCCCCATAATTTTCGGGAATTTCAATTCCCACGGTAGACCAGCCATTACATCTACTGCATCAGCACCCCCAACGCCAATAGCTATCATTCCCAAACCTCCAGCATTTGGAGTATGTGAATCTGTGCCTATCATCATCCCCCCAGGAAAAGCATAGTTCTCTAAGATAACCTGATGAATAATTCCTGCACCCGGTTTCCAGAAGCCTATGCCATATTTTTGAGCAACGCTATGAAGGAAATTATAGACTTCGTCATTATCTGTTAAAGCTTTTTGCAGGTCGGAAGTTGCCCCTTTCTCTGCCAGAATTAGGTGGTCACAATGGACCGTAGTAGGCACAGCCACTTTAGGTCTACCTGCTTGCATAAATTGCAGTAATGCCATTTGTGCGGTAGCATCTTGCATAGCAACACGGTCAGGGTTAAATTCAATATATTCTTTTCCTCTTTTAATGTCGCGAATATCATTTTTGTTGGATACATGACTATACAAGATTTTTTCTGCAAAGGTTAGAGGACGATTTAGTTTATTTCGAATTTCTTTTAATTGAATATGATATTTATTTAATGTATGCGCTATTAAATCAAGGTCAAATAACATAGTAGTTCTCCATTGGTAGGGGAAATATTAAACGAAAAGGAACGAAAGAATTATAAAGGATAAGATTATTCTTTTGCTAATATGTAAACGACTTCTTCCGCAATGAGATTGTTTAAATAACGAACAATCCCCTTAGAATTAAGAGCAATTTCTTTAAGTATCTTTATATTCATATCTTTACATAAAGTACGAAAGTCTTTTAATGTAAAGAAATGTCTATTAGGACTTTCATACCAGGAATAGGGGAGATTGGGAGTAACAGGAGAAACACCTTTGAATAGAATATTAGAACGTACTTTCCAATGCCCAAAATTAGGGAAACTTACAATTCCTTTTTTCCCAATGCGAAGCATTTCTTTTAATACAAGGTCAGGACGTTTTATGACCTGCAATGTCATACTCAATATAACATAGTCAAAACAATTATCAGGCAGTGCAGAAAGTCCCTCATCAATATCTGCCTGAATAACTGGCAAACCGCATGATACCGCACTAATAACATTCTGTTCATTAATTTCAATCCCTAAACCGTCCGTTTTCTTTTCACGGTCAAGCCGACACAATAACGTTCCAGCTCCACAGCCGAGGTCTAAAATTCGAGTATTATATTCAACAAGTTTTACAATCAAATCTAAATCAATTCGTGACCCGGAATAGATACTGTTAGGGATAACTTTTTTAGGTTCGACTTTTTCCTGTCTATCATTTGCTAAGCATTTTGGACATGGCCTATCTGGGAAGTAAACATGTTTCAAAAATCCACTAACAAGTTCAGTCATGTGTCTAAAATCAATCAAGAAAGAATCATGTCCGTATGGAGATTGAATATTACAATAACTAACCTTCTTTTTCTGTCGTGCAAGAGAAAACACAATCTCTTGTGATTTTTCAGGAGGATATAGCCAATCTGATGAGAAGGATATAACTAAGGTTTTACCTTGAACTCTACTTAAAGCCTCGTCAAGATTGTTATATCCTCTCGAAATATCGAAATAATCAATGGCTTTTGTAATGTAAAGATAAGAATTTGCGTCAAAACGATTGACAAATTTTTCTCCTTGATAATCTAAATAACTTTCAATAGAAAATTCTTTGTTTACATCATAACGAAATTGATTCCCATTCTGTAGTTTTCTTCCAAATTTTTCTTTCATTGAATCATCAGAAAGATAGGTAATATGAGACAGCATCCTTGCAACTGCTAATCCATTAATAGGACCTGCTGATGGGTAGTATTTGCTATTAAGAAATTGAGGGTCTGAAAGGATTGCATGTCTTCCCACAGCATGAAAGGCTATTTGTTGTGCTTCACTCACAGGAGGTGCAGAAATTATAACAGTGGATTTTACGCTATCAGGATAACGAACGCTCCATTCTAATGCTTGCATTCCACCCATGGAACCACCGATGATACATAGCCATTGAGGGATTTCTAAATACCTCATTAATTCATATTGAGCTTTAACCATATCCCCAATTGTTACAAAAGGAAAACCAGTTCCATAAGGTTGACCTGTATCGGGATTGATAGACATAGGACCAGTAGAACCAGAACATCCACCTAATGTGTTAGAACAAACAACAAAATATTGATTTGTGTCCAGTGCCTTTCCTGGGCCAATCATAGGGTCCCACCATCCAGGCTTTTTATCATCAGGACTATGATAACCAGCAGCATGAGCATCACCAGATAAGGCATGGCATACGAGAATAGCATTGTCTTTTTTTGGAGATAGAACACCATAGGTTTCGTAGGCAATAGTTACAGGTCCCAGTTTTGCTCCACTCTCTAAACTGAGATATTCAGGAGGATATGCAAACGTATAGTACTTTGTTTCGACGATTCCTACACTTCCTGATTCCATAACTTCATTTTACCTAAAATTATTCTTGCGATTTATTCAATGCTTGGTCTAAATCTTCAAGTATATCATCAATATCCTCAATACCAACAGATAAACGAATAAAATCAGGAGTTACTCCTGCCGACTTTTGTTCCTCTGGCGATAACTGTTGATGTGTTGTTGATGCTGGATGAATTACCAATGTTTTCGCATCTAATACATTAGCCAAATGAGATATAAGTTGCAAATTGTCGATAAATTTTTTAGCAGAAGGTATATCCCCTTTAATGCCAAAACCGACAATGGCTCCTTGTCCTTTAGGCATATATTTTTGTGCTTGTGAATAATTAGGATGAGAAGGTAAACCAGGGTAGTTAACCCATTTTACTGCTTTATGTTTTTCTAAAAATTGAGCCACTTTTAGAGCATTTTCGCAATGTCTGGGAACCCTCAAATGAATCGTTTCCAATCCTTGTAATAACAAAAACGCATTAAATGGAGATAAGCATGGTCCCATGTCCCTCAGCAAGGTTACCCGTGCCTTGATTATGTAACTAATATTGCCTAATGGCTTGAATACATCGTTGAATACCATACCATGATAATTGGGGTTAGGTGATGTAAACTCAGGGAATTTCCCATTACCCCAATCGAACGTACCACTATCTACAATAACACCACCTAATGATGTTCCATGTCCACCAATAACTTTTGTGGCACTATGAACGACTATATCAGCCCCGAATTCAATAGGTCTAAATAGAATAGGTGATGTCACAGTATTATCAACAATAAAAGGAATGCCATGGTCATGAGCAATGTTGGCTATGGCTTCAAAATCTACAACATCATTGGCAGGGTTTCCGATAGATTCCACATATAGAAAGCGGGTTTTATCATCAATCTTCTTCTTAAAATTTTCAGGATTACTTGCATCAACAAATCGGGCTTCGATTCCTAATTCAGCAAAAGTATGAGCAAATAAGTTATATGTCCCCCCATAAAGTGTACTGGAAGAAACAAAGTTTTGTCCCGAATGCGTTATGTTTAAGGCAGCCAACGTTATTGCAGAAGAACCAGAGGCTAATGCAAGTGCACCTACACCTCCTTCTAATTCAGCCACTCTTTTTTCAAAAACATCTACTGTAGGGTTCATAATTCGGCTATAAATATTTCCAAACTCTTGCAGAGCAAACAAACGTTCCGCATGCTCACTATCTTTGAACACATAAGAAGTGGTCTGATAAATTGGTACTGCACGTGCCCCTGTTGTGGGGTCTGTAACTTGGCCTGCATGTAATGCTAATGTTCCTTGGCGATATTGATGTTTTGTCATAGTTTTACCCTTCCTTAAATTTATTTGTTGTTAGTTTTATTGTCCGTTGAACAACGATGTTGATAAGTATCGCTCGCCCGAATCAGGGAGAATGACTACGAATGTTTTGTTCTCAAATTCTTCTTTTTTGGCTAATCGAATAGCAACTGCCATAGCTGCACCAGAACTTATACCAGCAATAATACCTTCTTCTTTAGCCAAACGTCTTGCTGTTTCAAATGCCTCCTCATCTGTTACCGTTTCAATTTGGTCTACAAGACTTAAATCTAAAATATCTGGTTTAAAACCAGCACCAATTCCCTGGATTTTATGAGGTCCAGGTGAACCTCCTGATAAAACAGGAGACCCTGCTGGTTCAACACCTACACTTATAATTTTTTTCCCGCATACTTCTTTTATATATCTACTTACTCCTGTTATTGTTCCACCTGTGCCTATACCTGCCACAAATACATCGACAGTGCCATCAGTATCATTCCATATTTCAGGACCTGTTGTTCTAAAATGTATTGCTGGATTTGCAGGATTTTTAAATTGCTGTGGCATAAAATAACTCGGATTTTCACTTGCAATTTTTTCAGCTTCTGCAATTGCACCTCGCATTCCTTTATCACCCGGGGTAAGAATAATTTCTGCCCCAAATGCTTTTAACATTGCTCTACGTTCTAAACTCATTGTTTCTGGCATAGTTAAAATGAGACGGTAACCTCGTGCAGCGGAAACAAAGGCAAGTGCTATACCTGTATTGCCTGAGGTGGGTTCGATAATGGTTCCACCAGGTTTTAATAATCCTTTGTTCTCTGCATCCCATATCATTGCAGAGCCAATACGACATTTCACAGAGTAACCAGGATTTCTTCCTTCTATCTTTGCAAAAATTTTATCCGTTTTTGCCCCTTGCGAAAGTTTGTTTATTTTTATCAGAGGGGTATTACCTATAGATTGACTATTATCTGTAAATATTTTCATTTTATAATCCTCCAATAGTATAAAGTTTAAAGTTATCAAAATTAATTAAAGATAGGAATTGAAGAGGGGGAGTGAACTAACACATAGAAGGGGTACATCGGCAGGAAAAGACAAACAATGCGATTTTTGTAAAATACGAATTAAGCATTTTTAATTTTTTTGTACCTATGTTAGTCGTATTCATATATGTTTTGTTAGTTTATCATCAGTTTTATTAAAAAAACAAATTTGAATTTAAAAATATTTCAAAAAATTAGAATTTGCAATAAAGATTCATTTGTGGTATAGTATACATCGTCAATTGAATATGTCAAGGGGGTTTATTGGTTAGGGATGTACTAAAACCTTTCACAACACCTTTCCCCGTAATGGAAGAGTGTCTTGGGTTTGGAAGTACAGGCTGATAAACTTCTGAGACACAAAAGTGTATGTTTTAGGAGATGCACAAGTGAATATTTTTGTAGGAAATCTGCCGTATTCGTCAACCGAACAGCAATTAGAAGAATTGTTCGGAAGATACGGCAAAGTGGACTCTGCGCGAATCATTTCAGACCGTAATACGCGTAGGTCTCGTGGCTTTGCGTTCGTAGAAATGCCGAATGATGATGAGGCAAAATCAGCAATCGAAGCACTTAATGGCACGAGTGTTGGTGGCAGAGAAATTAAAGTTAATGAAGCCAGACCTAAGGAGGAGTTTGCACCGCGCAGAAACCGTAATCGTTATAGACAATAACTTGTAAAAGTTTATATAGAACGATTATTAAAATATGCTCACTTCCAATCGGAAGTGAGCATATCAATTTATAAGCAACCTAATTATTACCTTCCTTTCCAGGTTTATATGCTTTAGCAACATATTCCTTTAATTCTTCAAACTCCCAATGAACCGTTCTCATTTTTCGTTCTGCGAAAAGATATGCTTGGTCTGCATAGTGTGGTGAATTTTCATCTTGGGTGGCACTACCAAATTGATGTAAAGCCTGAGAATGAACTTTACCATCTTTATCCCATATAACTAAAAGAATATAAGAGTCTCCAGCACGTCCTTCTAAATACTTACCTGTCCACTCTCCATAGACACAATAAAGCAGGTCAGGACCACCTCCTAAACCAATGTTGACTTTTCCATGTACGAGTCGATTAATTTCTTTCCAAGGGACATCTACTTTCCCATATATTGAATAGAGCAATTTAATTTTTTCTCTAAATGTTTTGAATAAATCTGGAACAGGACGATTGAGTATCTCTGCACGAACCACAGGTTCTAATGTTAATATTGCAATACCAGCAGATAAATTATCAGGGTCTGCTTTCAGGTCCCAATTTTTTAAGAATTCTATCGCCTGCTTTTCAATATCGGTTTCAGGATTAAATTCATTAAACAATTTTTCAATGTATTTTTTGGCTAATGAATTTTTGGAATAGGTCCAGTCAAATTTATACTCGTAAAATTCCTCTTTTGTTATCGAATCGTCACTACCAAGAAGCTCTAATAATCGTAATGCACGGTTAGTCATATGTTCTGGAGGCTCAATTCCAAATGTTAAAGAATAGTTGGCAGGATTAGGATTATCATTACCAATAGTAGTTTGAAATGGGGTAGAATTGCAATTTTGAATAAAACCTGATTGAGGATTTTTAACTTGAGGTAGTTTTTCAAAGGGTAAGTATTCAGTCCATAACGTTTCGGAAGTATCACCAGGGAGATACCCTTTCCAATTATATTTCTCCGAGCGGATAGGTAAAAGGGCATTATATATATACCAGATATTTCCTTGATAATCCGCATAACCAATATTAAATGAAGGTATCCCACGGATTTTCAATGCTTCCTCAAACTCGTTTATGTTTGTAGCTTTATTCATGCGATACCATTGCTCAACTTGTTTAATGTTTTTATATCCTGCATAACGGAGGGCATATACCCCATGAGCTCGGCGGATTGCAGGTCCATAGTCACAGAAAAGTATTTCCCTCGGAATTTTTATAATATATTTATCAAAAATTTTTACAGGAAAATAAACAACCTTTCTTTCAAAATTTTTCCATTGTCCATCCATACGATATTGACATGGATTCTCAGGATTAATTGTTAATTCGTAAACATCTACAAGGTCTGGCATATTAACTGTATGAGCCCAACCTAAATACTGATTATGTCCATGGAGAATTATTGGTGCTCCTGGAAAAACTCCCCCTGTGATGTTCCATCCCTCTTCACTTTTTAGTCGTGCCTCATACCATGCCACAGGACCTGTCCATGGTTGGTGAGAATTTACATCTAAAAAAGTAGAACCATCGGCTGTTCGTTTGGGACTCACTGCAAATGTATTAGAACCCAAGGGAAGGTCTTCGAAAATTTCTTTTAGTATTGTCGATTCATCATTTTTAGCTAACATTTTAGGTCGTTGTATTTCAGGTTTTTTACGTGATTTAAAAAGGGGCTCAATATAGCGATTCAGCCCAAAAAAGAGAGGTGCCTTTAATACAAAACCAGCCACAATATCTTTCCCTGTTGCTGGAAAAATATCCCAACATATAACTTTGTCAGGATGTAAACCTGCATAATGGTTAACCCCTTCCGCATACGCCTCACAAATGGCTCTTATTTCACCAGATAAGTCTGTTTCATATTGGCTATTTACGATATCCCATACGTTTAAAAATTCTAACATGTAATCAAAAATAAATCCATTGAATCCATTAACTAAACCGCTTTTACCACGAATCAAAATTTGACCATCTTGTACCGTTTTGAAGTCATCCTCACATTGAGCGTATGCCAGACCATAGGCAACATCAGTATCTTTTTTCCCGTAGATGTGTGGTACACCCCATTCATCACGATATATGGTTACATCATATTTCCCTTCTGGGGGTATTAGCTGTTCGATAGGTAATGGAGACGTTTTTTCAATTTTCTCACAACCTATCGATAAAATGAGTGAAAATAAAATAAGCACAAATAATGAAAGATAAAAATGTTTAGTCATAAATATCCCTTTTATTAAAGTTATTGTGATGCATTTAGTATGACAGAAGAAGCCAGAAATTAGTTTCAGAAGAGAATA